>JAJDDR010000119.1 GCA_029260255.1 Phycisphaerae bacterium | reverse complement strand
CGATACCAGATGTCGACCGCGTCGCGGAGGTCGAACTCCCGGCGCGGAGGCTCGGCTGACACTACGTTTGATTCAGAAGCCAGAGACACAGTTACCCGCTGTTTCGCACCTACGTTCCGCGCCCGATGAAAACCCACGCGACGATCGGCGCGGTCCGCCGGAGGTTATACGGATCATCGGCGCGTCGTGCCGACGCCTTCGGCTACCGCGTTTTTCGTCGTTATGAGACGGAGAGATCCCGGCGGTCGCCAACGCCCACCATCGTAAGGACCCCTCCCGCCGCACCTTATGTGCGGTTGCCGCCGGTTGTCAACAGCGTGGGGTTGTGCGCGCGAACTTCGGAGAACACCGTGTCGTGCAGTGCAAGTAATGGGAGCAGTGGCTGCGTCTCCGGGCGTACTCGGTCGATACGATCTATGCGGAGGTCAGCAGCATGGGCTATACGGTGATTCTGGAACAGGAGCCCGGCGGCCGATACCTCGTGCATGCCCTAGCCTTGCCCGGGTGTGTGAGTCAAGGAGATACGCGCGAGGAAGCCCTGGTCAACATCCGCGAGGCCAATGGAACTGTACATCGAGGACTGCATCGAGGCTGGTGACCCAGTGCCCAAAGAGGTGGGCCGGGAGTTCATTGAGGTCGAGGCCGGTCCCTGATGGGCAAACTCCACGGGGTCGTCGGGGCGTCAAGTGCGGACGGCCCTCGAACGCGCTGGCTTCGTCTGCCGCCGTCAGCGTGGAAGCCGCGTGATCCTGCGCCGAGACGAACCCTACGCCCGCGTGGTGGTGCCCGATCACAAACAGCTACGTCCGGGCACCCTTCGCGAGATTCTTCACGAGGCAGGCTTGGCCCGTCTCTTGACGAGTTTCCACCCCGCGCCCAACGATTCCTCGACGAATCAGCCGTGGAGCCGGATGCCAACGCCGTGTGAGTCGGGCCGGGCGGGTCGTCGCCCTGATTCTCCGATCGCGGCAACGCTGGGTTGCTGAAATCTCGAACGATTCCGGGAGACGAGCACGGTAATCGGCGGGACACCGGGCGACGCGACTCTCGGCAAATCGCAAACGGGCATCCACCATAGTGACTCATCGCACTCGGGCACACCCAACAGGCGCAACGCGGTTTTCGACCGTGTACACGGGCGCGCCGTAATATTCTCTCGTTTCGCGGATCAGGCATGTAGTTATTACAGTGCGGGGACGATGCGCGCCGACCGATCCACCGCCAAGTCCAAGTCCGCGCGCATCGCTCCGCAGGGAGTATCCGATGCGAACGCGCCAGCCAACAGACGAGCCCGATCCAAACGGTGGAAACCACCGTTTCCGGCCAGAAAAGAACGATCGGCGTGCCGTGCCGAAACACGTATTGACGAAACGAACCCATTTTGCAGGGACACTTGAACTGCCCGGGCAGCCAGCAGTGATGGCTCCACGCGTCGGGTTTGGGGCTACCGGCCGAACAGACGCGGGCGACATTGTGGCTGCATTCGCGTATGCGGAATCTGGGTTTGCGTGCCGATCGGGGTTTCATTGGGATAAGATGACCCGCGTGGCGGGCGACGCCGCAGACGGGCGCTCATGCCCTCTCGCGCTGTCCGCGGGGGCGGCGGTACGTGTGCTGAGGGTCGGAATGTCTGAGACGCGGGCCAGTTTGTTGAGCAGGATCAAGGACCTCGGGGACGGTGCGTCCTGGGAGGAGTTCGACAAGCTCTATCGGCCACTGCTGGTGCGGTACGCGGCGGCGCGGGGGTTGGACAAGGACGAGTCTGAGGAGATCGCCCAGCAATGCATGGCGGCAATCGTCACGGGGATCGAGGACTTCCAGCGTCGCAAGAGCTTCCGCGGTTGGCTTCACGGGATGATCGACAACAAGGTGAACGACCAACTCCGAAAGCGCCGTCGCGAGCAAGGTGCCCTTACTGCAGACTTCGAACGCGAGCAGGAGTGCGAGGACAACCCGGCGTTGATCTGGGAGCGCCAGTGGAATCGGACGCATCTGTTGTACTGTCTGAACCGCGTTCGCGATGAGGTGGCCGCGGTGACGTTCGACGCTTTCGAGATGTACGTGATTCGCGAGATGCCGGTCGACGCGATCGTCGAGCGGCTGGGCGTGACGCCCAATCAGATCTACGCGGCCAAGCACCGCGTCAAGGATCGCATCCGGAAACACTGGGACCAGTTGGCCGACGGGGTGGTCTAGTACCGTGATTCAGGAATCGCGCGAGCATGTGTTCCTCCCGAGCCGTGGGATGAATCCCATCTCGGGAGATCGTGGAACTTCTGAAATGGGGCATTGGAATGTCGCGTTGCCCTGACATTGCGGTGTTGCGTAGCTTCGAGGCGGGCGAACTGCCCGAGGAGACTGCCGACGAGATCATGCCGCACGTGGGGGACTGTGCCGCGTGCAACGAGGCGATGGAGAAGCTCCGACGGGGCGATCTGGATTCCCGGATACTGCGAAGCGCCCTCTGCGACCCCACCACCAAGCTGGTTGACGCGCAGGCATCGACGATCGGCATCGACACGGTCGAGCCCGATCGAAGCGGACGCGTGTGGGACATTCCCGACTACGACCGTGTGCGCATGTGCGGGTCGGGCGCGTTCGGCACGGTCTGGGCGGTGCGCGATCGTCTGGGACTGCATCGGGCACTCAAGACGATTGACATGTCGCGCATGCGATCGGCCAACGTGCGATGCCGCGAGTCGACGGCGCTCGAGGCGTACTGCCGGCGCGTGCAGCGTCATGCGAATCTCATCCAGATCTTCCACGTCGGGATGCAGGGCAGCGTTCTGTACTACACCATGGAGTTGGCCGACGACGACGGCACGCGGAAGCCCGTTCGCGAGAAGCTACCGGAGAACTACCGTCCGTTGACGCTGCGGCGGGTGATTACCAAGGGTCGTACGAGCCCGGATACGGCCTTCGAGGTCGTGCTGCGCCTCTTGCGC
>JAJDDR010000118.1 GCA_029260255.1 Phycisphaerae bacterium | reverse complement strand
CGGGCCTGACCGACCGCGCCAGGCCAGGACGCCCACGAAATTCCAACTTACCGTGCGTCACGGCGGAACCAGACAGCCGGACAACCGAATCTACCCAATGAACGACCGGAACCGGAGAATACCGATCTTCCGGCCCGTCATCGGCCGTATTCGGCATTCCTTGAGGCCCCGGAAGCACCCGAAACGCCTCAAGAGTGTCGGAGGCCGCAAAGACCCGCGCTTCGGTTTCGGCGAGCGCGGTTTCCGGGGAGTCGATGGACACAGCCCGGTCAATCGGGCGGTCCCCGCGGAATCTGGCTGTTCCGGGCACCGGTTCCCACGCCCTAGCCCGCCATCGTCCCGATGCCCGGTCCGATTCGCGCGGGACGCGATTCGATGTTTCACGTGAAACATCACCCGCACGGAATCACTCCCGGTCGGTGCCCGCCTGCCCGTGACGGGCCTTCTCCAGATCTTCAGAAACGTCCCCGCCGACTTTCGCCAGAGAGAATCCTCGTTTACAGCACCTCGAAGCTCCGTTACGCTCGGGAATCGCGTGACCTGGCGGATGCTCTGAACACACGATTCGATCGCGAGGCGTAACGATGGTGAAGAAACCGAAGAGGCTGGGACGTGGGCTGAGCTCGCTCATCGGAAACTACAACTCCGAAGCGACCGAGCACGCGGATCTTCGGAAACACAAAGTGCCACACATTGGCACTGCAGAATCCGACGAAGATGAGAGTGCCAAATGTGTGGCACTCGACACTACCGGCGGAGATACCGCGCCCGACGACGCAGCTACCGCGACCGGGACGGTCGAGGCACGGATGGTACCGGTCGACACGCTGAGGCCGAACAGAGAGCAGCCCAGGCGGCACATGGAAGACTCCGGCGTGCGCGAGCTGGCGCGGTCGATTGCGGCCAGCGGCGTCATCCAGCCAATCGTAGTCCGGCGCGAACCGTGGGGAATGGAGATCGTCGCCGGCGAGCGGCGCTGGCGCGCGGCACAACTCGCCGGGTTGGCGGAAGTCCCCGTGATCGTGCGGAAGGCCAGCGATGAGGAGATGCTCGAACTCGCGCTCGTCGAGAACATCCATCGCGAGGACCTCAACGCGATCGACCGGGCAACCGCGTACCGCCGCTACTGCGACGAGTTCGGGGTGACGGCCGACCAGCTGGCCACGAGAGTCGGGGAAGACCGAACGACGGTCACCAACTACCTTCGGTTGCTGGAGCTTCCCCCCGAGGTGCGCGAACTGCTGGCGCGGGGGCTTATCAGCATGGGGCACGCACGCTCACTTGCCGGCGTCTCGGACGACTTTCAGAAGGTCGCGCTGGCCGCGCTGGTCGCTTCTCGCGGGTTGTCGGTGCGGGCACTCGAAAACCTGGTGCGTCGCGAGCGCAGGCGTCCGGAGAAAGCCGCGCAGGCAACGAAGCAGGAGGAACACCGCGAGGAACTGCCTGCTACTGTTCGTGATCTGGAGAAGCGATTCGAAGAGGTTCTAGAGACCAAGGTACGCATTCACCTCGAAGGATCGAAGACGCGCGGTCGCATCGAGATCGAGTTTTACAGCGTCGACGACTTCGAGCGCGTGTGCAAGAAAACGGGGATCATCAAGAATTGACGGTTGGGGGAGTTGAACCACAGAGGGGAGGGGGAATTGACGATTGTGGGTTGACGATTCCGGTCGGTGGTCGGTGGTCGGGCTTCGGTCGGCAACTCATTGTGTCTCTCAATTGACTTGAGAGTACCGAGTTCCAGCCTACTTCGTGCTCTTCTTTTTCGCGATTTGCATGGCCAGCCGTGAGTGCTCGATGCCCACGTCGACCCATTGGTCGATCAGGCGTTTGAACCGCTTGTACGCCACGATCTGCTTGCGAACCGCCGTGACCCACTCCCGGCGGACGTAGTCCGTTCGACTCTTCATCCGACGTGTGTAGCTGATTTGCCAGTATCCCCCGACGCGGTTTGCGGGGTCTTTGTTTCGTATCCGCCAGCAGTGTCTCCGGCTTGCAGGCGTTGGGCGATTTCGTCGTCGACGTGTTGCACGACGCGGCTTCGGAGCACCAGACGTTTCTGGTTGCGTCGGACGCGGGACGGATCGAGGTCAACCCGGTGACGCCGGGCGTGGTTCCCACGGGTGCGGGAACGCCGTAGTGCGATTCCGATAACCAATGTGCGAGGGTGGGCAGGCCGCCCACCCTCGCGCGCATACTCGAACGACCGACAGAAGAGTCACCAGCAGTTGAGTTTGTTGGGGTGATTCGGTAGAATCGTGATGGGGAGAGAGGATCCATGCGGCCTTTACTGTCACGTCAAGTATGTACAGCCGTTGTGTCTGTGGTGGTCGGGTTTGGCGCCGTCACCCCGGCGGATGCGGAGACCATCTGGGACTTCACACATGAAGCATCCGGGGAGGGCTGGGCCAACGTCTTCGACGGCGGGCCGCCGGTGCAGGATTCGGTAGTGAGTACGAGCCCGGATGACATCAGCGTTCGTTTCTTCGCTAATGACAGTACACTCAATACTGCGGTGATGAGAGCGGGCGCCAGCGCCTCTGGGCAGTCGTTCATCGGAATTGAGGGCGACGTCCTGTTCGTCTCGCTCGATCTCGGCGTTACCTACACTCCGTCGTTCCATCCAGACGGCGACCGACCCGGCGGGGCGTCGGAGGGGTCGTTTGTATCGGTCATCGAGTTTGCGATGCCAGCGGACGTGCTGGATTGGACGATTCTCCAGTTAGTCCAATTGACGGACTATTACTCCGGGACCAGCACGGTCGTGGTGGAGAACGTGAGCACCGGGCAGGAACTCATCACGCTGACGGAGCAAGACCAACACGTCGGACTGGAGCACATGACCCTGACCGGGCATCAGGGCGATGTCATCCGCATCAGCAGCGACATGAGCGGGCAGGGTAGTGTCCCGGCAGGCCTCGCGGGACCGCGCAGATTCGACACGGATACCGAGTTCATCTTCACTGTGGTCCCTGAGCCGGGGACCTTTGTCCTTCTCACGCTGGGAGCGGTACTGTTTGGGCGGCGCGGGGGCGGGTGATTCGCGAGGGCGTTTCCGACGGGGACCCGCGGTGCATTTCATGAGCACGCGAACGGCGGCGCGGCACTGCGGCTGGTCAGTCCCCCATCCTTCCGCTGCGCTCAAGGTTGGGGCACGCGCGCGATTGTCGATTGACGAATGGGGAGGAACTGCAGAGGGCGCGGAGAACGCTGAGGGGGGCGGGGAGTGGGGGAATCGGGGATTGCGGATGGTGCCATTGTGTGGCACTCGTGTGAAACAAACAGGCCTGAACGCCTTAGTGACGGGCGTTCAGGCCTGCGGGTTTGTCAGACTGTTCAGCTGCCGGTTGGGCTCGCTGCTGCCGTGTCTCGGGGATGACGACGCTTCACTGAACCAAGCCACGAGCGGTCGTGAACGCGTCTCGGCACGTCCCCTCCCTTACAGTCGGGGCTCGGAAGAACGCCATCCGGTTGAGGCGTTACACTAGGCGACCATGTCTTTGAGGCCCTTGAGGGGCTGGGCCTTGACGACCTTGCGCGCGGGTTTCGCTTTGAAGATAGCCTCCTCGCCGGTGAAGGGGTTGATGCCCTTGCGCGCCTTGGTAGCGGGCTTTACGATGCGTTTGAGTTTGACGAGCCCAGGCAGGGAGAAGACGCCAGGGCCTCTGGAGCCGAGGTCCTTCTTGATCTGCCCGGAGAGTTCCTCAAAGACGCATGCTACCTGCTTCCGCGTCAGACCGGTGGTGTCGACGAGCCCCGCGAAGATCTCGCTCTTGGTTCGTGCCTTTCCGAGTGGTTTCGTAGCCTTCGTGGCCATCAGTAATCCTTTCCGCGCCAATGCGCCGCTACATGTCTAGCGTGAGAACCTTGGGTATTACCTTCGGGCGACGCTCGCTCCGGCGTGTGTCCGTCCGCGATCGAGTTACGGCCTACCGCGCGAGTCGGCATCGCCCCCTACTTGCGTTCATCGTGCTTTCGCGGCGTGCGCTTGTGGCCTGCCAACCCTGTTCGGTCGGCGTGGCGGTTTGACGCAACGACTGCGAAAACAACGGGAAGCTATCTGGCGTAGGGGCATGCGTCAACGATTTTCCTTATATATAAGGCTCTTTCTTTGCGAGAGGCGGCGGGGACGACGCGCTGGAAAGCGCTGAGGCTGCACGGACCGGGTGCCTCCGACGGGTTGGATGTGCCAAGTTGCGGGGGCACAGGCCGGAGCGGTTCGGGCTCCGTCCGCGGGCGCCGGGCTGGTCAGACGTCGAGGTTGCGGACGTGGATGGCATTCTCTTCGATGAACTGGCGACGCTGTTCGACGTTGTCACCCATGAGGACACGAAAGATGCGGTCAGCCTCGCGGGCATCGACATCGAGTTGCTCGGCGTCGTCCATGTCCTGAGAGACGGAAACGCGCAGCAGGGTGCGTTTGGAGCGGTCCATGGTGGTTTCCCAGAGCTCGTCGGCGTTCATCTCGCCCAAGCCCTTGTAGCGTTTGATGGACCAGCCTTCGCCGCCGACGTCGCGAATACCCTGGGCAACGAGGGCGAGGTTGCTGAGCTCGATGGCCTCGCGATCACCGTGGCGGAGGCGGAATTTGGCCGGGGGGAGCTCGCCGGCGACGTTCTCGAAGCGCTCAAGGAAGAAGTCCGTAACGCTCAGGCCGGCGGCGGTCATTCGGGCGATGTGCTCCGCGAGGATGCGGGATTCCCCCAGCTCGAACCGAACGATACGGTGCTCGGCCAGCGGCTCGCCCTTCCCGTTGCCGTTGGGGTCACCGACATTGGCGTGCCGGGATTCGACGATCTCGACGGGGCCGTGTGCCTGCGATTCGGCATCGCGGAATGCCATGAGCGCCTCGTCGGAGTGGAAGAACATGCGCTCGGGCCTTTCCTGCCCGGAGCGGTAGACCTGCGCGAGAATCGTGGGTGGGCCGTGCTTTTCGTCGTTGTGCTCGAGCATGACCTCGCGTAGCTCGACGCCGCGGCGCTTGAGAACGCGCTCGAGCGATTCGATGGCATCGAGCGTCCCGGCGAGTTGCTTGAGTTCGTTGCCGTCTACGGTTCGCTCGCCGGAGTCCTGACGAATGATCAGGCTGGTGTTGATCAAACCGAGTTGCGAGAGCTTGCTGTTGAGGTCGCGATCATTGAGGACGTACTCGACGTGTTTGCCCTTCTTGACCTGATAGAGCGGCGGTTGGGCGACGTACACGCGCCCGTCGTCGA
>JAJDDR010000117.1 GCA_029260255.1 Phycisphaerae bacterium | reverse complement strand
GAGCAGATGGAGCTTCCGCCGGTAGCCGGCGCAATGCGGACATGGGCGGCTCAGTTGATGCTGAGCACGCTGGACGAGATGGGGATGGCGTAGGTCAACTCGAAACCGCCGTCCCGCCGCCGGCGCTGCGTATCGAGGACGGCACCGTCTTCGCGGCCTATCGCGTCCAGAAGGCAATCGTCCGGGGGTCACAGCCCCATCCGGCCAACGTGGTCGAGTCCACGGCCATGGCGTCGGTCGAACCGCCGGACGTCACATATCGACACCATCTTCCCACCGAAGTGATCGCGGAAGGCCGCATCTCAGACCTGCAACTTGAAGACGTGATCTACGCTGGCCAGGCGACCGGCACGCCAGTGCCCGACGGCTCACTCAAAGGACACTGGAACGGCGACGGCACGGGAATCGGCAAGGGAAGGGAGGTCTACGCATTCCTTTACAACGAACTTCAGCAAGGCCGGTGCAAGCATGTACATATTTCGGCGTCGCACCAACTGCGGGCCGATGCCGAACGCGACCGCGACGCCGTCGGGGTTCCGCTCCCGCTCATCCATCAAGCACGGTTCAAGCCCAGCGAGGCAATTCTTGCCGACGCTGGCGTGCTCTTCACAACGTACACGATGCTCAGTACGAACTTCGGCGGTGAGCGCCAGCGATTCAAGCAGTTGACTGACTGGCTCGGCCCCGACTTCGACGGCGTGATCGCGTTCGACGAGGCGCACCTGATGAAGAACGCCGCCGCCACGCCGCATGGCGGCAAGGCCACGGTGGACCACGGCACCCTACGCGGAAACATGGGCATCACGTTGCAACGCCTCTTCCCGCAGGCTCGGGTCCGCTACTTTAGCGCGACCGGCGCCACGGAAGCCCGGCACATGGCCCCTTATGAACGGCTGGGGCTCTGGGGTGTGGGCGCTCCGTTCGCTGACTTCCCAGAATTCCTGGTGGCGATGGAACGTGGGGGCGTCGCGGCGATGGAAATGCTCTGCCGCGACCTCAAAAGTGTCGGGACGTATCTCTCTCGGACGATCAGCTATGGTCCCACCTGCCGCGAGGATGGAAGTGTCGTGCCCGAAAGCGCGGTCGAGTACGAGCCGCTTCTGCACAATCTGACAGCGGATGAACAGCGGCAGTATGACCAGATCGCCGACCTGTGGTCGGAGCTTCTGACAGCATTCGAGTCCGCCGAACAGAACGCTGGCCAGGGACGCAACGCTCACCGATACGCTCAGTTCTACTCGGCCCAGCAGCGTTTCTTCTTGCAACTGATGATGGCCTACACGCTACCCGATGTGCTCCCGGCCATCGAGAAGGATCTCTGCCAGGGGCGCTCCGTGATCCTGAGTCTCTTTAACACGGGTGAGGCGCAGGCGGATCGCAAGGTGCGTGACGCCCGCGCTCAGGGCGTCGAGTTATCCGAACTGGACGCAACTCCGCGTGAAATGATCGTCCAGCTCATCGAAAAGCATTTTCCCATCTTCCAGTACCGCGAGGAAACGGACCCCGTGACCGGCAACGTAATCAGCGTGCGAGTCGAGGACGCGGCAGGGAATCCGGAGATCAATCGCGAGAACCAGCGGCAGCAAGAGAGGTTACTCGACAAGGTCGCCGACCTGGACTTTCCACACAATTCGATGGATGCATTGGTCACGCACTTCGGCATCGGGAACGTAGCCGAGATCAGTGGCCGCACACACCGGTTCGAGAATGGCAAGTATGTACGGCGCAAAATCCGCGGCGTGTCGCGGCGGCAGCTCAACGAGTACGAGACGCGGCTGTTTCAGCAAGGCAAAAGGCGTCTCGCCATCGTCTCCGGCGCGGGCTCAACCGGCATCAGCGTTCACGCCGACGTGGACGCGAAGAATCAGCAGCGCCGCGCTTTCTACGCGTTCCAGCTTTCATGGTCAGCCGACCAACAGATGCAGGCCTTTGGCCGTGTGCATCGGTCGAATCAGACGTCGGCGCCGGTCATTCGTCTGGTATTGCTCGACCTGGCCGGCCAAAAGCGGCTCGTGAACGCCGTCTCCAAGCGACTGGCCGCTCTGGGCGCGTTGACCAAGGGCGAACGACATTCGCTTTCGAGCGAGCTATTCAGGCCGGAGGACGTGACCGACCCATTCGGCAAGGCTGCGCTGGCCCGGCTATACCGGCAGATCGAATCCGGCAAGCACGTGGAAGCAGGCTTTGGCCTGCGCGACCTGGATCGAATGGGCGTGCTGAACAAGGAGAAGACGGCGGTCCGGGACAGCTACGCGAGCAACGTCGAGCAGTTTCTCAACCGCATTATGGTGCTGCACGTCGAGAAGCAGAACCGCATCTTCGACCTGTTTTACGAGGGTTACCTGAAGGCAGTGGAGGCGGCCAAGCGACAAGGAGCGTTCGACTTCGGCATGGAGGAGATTCGCGCCCGCAACCTGCGGAGAGTCGCCGAGGCGGAAACGCTGTTCGTGGACCCGGCATCCGGCGCGCGAACGATGTTGCACGAATTGGAGGGCGAAGTCGATGTCGTTCGGCACACCTTCGCTGCGGCGGCGAGCACGGGTGATCAGGGTTTCTATCGCAACACGCGCAGCCGGCGGATATACGCCGTATCGAAACACTGGGACGCCCATCGGTCCGAGGTCTTCCTCACGGCGGTCAAAGGTCCGCGACGATCAATGGAACGTCGTGAATTGGAGGAGAAGTACGAACGAGTGGAGCAGGCCGAAGGCCGCGAGTGGTGGGAAGCGGAGTACGCGAACACGCCGTCGACCGAACCGCGTCGGTTCCACATCCTCAGCGGCGCGATATTCCCGATTTACGACAAGGTCATGGGCTCGTCGGGCATTCAGACCGTCAAGATCGCGCGGGCCGTCCTCGCCGATGGTCAAGCCCTGGTCGGTCTCAACCTGAGCGCATCCGATGTGCCGAACGTCAAGCAGCGGCTCGGCATCGGGACACCGCTGGGCGAGGC
>JAJDDR010000116.1 GCA_029260255.1 Phycisphaerae bacterium | reverse complement strand
TTTCGGCGGGTGCCACTGGCAGCTTGTCTGCCAGTGCGTGCGCCCCACGCGCCCGCCTGTTTGACCACACGGGCGGGCAAGCCGCCCGTGGCACCCGGAATCGAACTGCCGCCGAAAGTGTCATGCACCCTGACCAACACGCTGTTTTCCTTCGCAATCTGCGCCCCCGCGCTCTCACCTGCGCACTGTGGAAATTCACTCATGAGCTGACAGACCTCTGCCCATTGTTTGCCAGTGATTCGATTAGCTCGCCCAGACCATCGAGATCGAGCGGCTTGCGAAGCACCGCGGCGACGTTCATGTCGGCATCGATGGCGCTGTCGACGAGGTCGTGGGCGCTCATAATCACGACGGGCGTCTTCCGAATCGGCTCGTTTTCGTCACAGGCAGCTCGATCCAACAGGAACTCTACGGCATCCCGGTCCGGAACGCATAGGTCGCACAGCACCACGTCAGGACGATGCGTGGCTATCAGCGTTTCGAGCCCGACAACCGTCTCACTGGTGCAGACAACGCAGCCACGCCGCGTGAGGGACTCGCCCACCAAGCGAAGGATCGACGGATCGTCGTCCACAATCAGGACCTTCCAGAACAACTCGGACCCTCCGTTACCCACTCCGAGTGTGTTCGACACAACATGGCGTCAGCAAAGGCACCGCGCTCAGCCAGCGGAGGTCGCCTCCTCACGTTCACTTTTTCGGCTGCGTGACCCGTCGCTGAGGCAGCGTTGAACCACCCGGACGAAAAGGTCGACGTCGAGCGGTTTGCACAGCATGTAGGATTCGCCCGCTTCGACGGTGCGGCGGCCGTGCTCCTGGGACGCGAAGGCGGTCTGAAAGATGACCGGTGTATCCTCGAGAGCGGGCGTCGCACGCATCACATCAAGAACGGCGAACCCGTTCATGTCCGGCATCATGATGTCCAGGATGACCAAATCGGGAGTCGATTCTTGCAGAAGCCGGACTGCCTCCGTTCCGGAGGTGGCGCACACGACTTCGTAGTCAGACGGCATCAGCATTTCCCGCATCAGATCAAGCGAGTCTTCATTGTCATCCACAATCAGGATCATTGCCTTACTCATGGGCTATCTCCTCGCATCCATAAAACGCAGCCGGTTCCGGGGGACTCCGACTGCGCCGCACAAGCATCAGCTTCAACAGAAAGCGTCACACACCTGGGGCCAGACCCTCTAGCACGACCTCGCGAAGTTCGGGCGCTGAGAGCGGCTTTGAAAGCACGGCCTTGGCCCCGAGGTCCTCAGCGCGCCGCAGGTTCCATTCATCACCGTGCGCGGTCTGGATAATGACGGCTGTGTTCATGAGCCGCGGGATAAACCGGATCATCTCCAGCACGGCGAAACCATTCATGTCGGGCATCATGATGTCCAACAGTACCACATCGACCTGCCGGCTCATGAGCAGCGAAATGGCATCTGGACCCGAGCGTGCCCGGATCACCGTGAATTCCGCTCCGGATAACGCCTCCTCGATTAGATCGAGGTTGTCCTCGTTG
The DNA here is from genome assembly GCA_029260255.1 of Phycisphaerae bacterium. GTDB lineage: Bacteria > Planctomycetota > Phycisphaerae > UBA1845 > UBA1845 > OFTM285. Next base: position 17,397 of record JAJDDR010000116.1, on the reverse strand, counting down.
TCGTCCACTGCCAGTACGGTGCGTATCTCCATCGTGGTTTGCTCCTTTCGCGGCAGGCGATTCAGGATTCGACCCGGCCACAATCGGTTCTGCGTTACTCGGTCGTCTCCACCGGACATTTCGTGCTGTGTTCGACAACGGTGCGTAACGGCCTCACGTTCCACGGCTCTGCCTTGAACAAGTCTACGATCAAATCGAGATTGTCCTGGAGGTCATCAACGACCGGTATTCTCGGGTTCTCCATTCTCTGCCCGCCGCCCTCGCGTGCTCGCACGTCACCGATTGGGCTGGCACGCGACATTGTGGCGTCCTTCATTGGATCAACCGCGATGCCACGCGGCGGAACAATCAGCAGTCGACCGAACCCGCCGGTGCGTGAGTCAGATAGCGGTTGATGGTAGCGACCAACCCTACGATATCGATCGGCTTGGCCACGTAGTCGTCGCAGCCCACTTTCAAGCACTTCTCCCGATCTCCCGTCATTGCATGGGCGGTCAGCGCTAACACCGGGACCGTCCTCGTTTCAGGGTCGGACTTCAGACACTGTACGACCTCCCAGCCATCCATGCCCGGAAGACCCATGTCCAACAGTACCAGGTCCGGATTATGCACCCTGGTTTGAGCCAGTCCCTCCAGGCCAGTGGTCGCATGAATCAGCCTGTGTGCGTTGTCAAGAGCATCTTCGATCAGATCGAAGTTGTCCTGAGTGTCTTCGACGATGAGGATTGTACTCATAGGTGTGCTCCAACAGCCTCGACAACCGGTTCGGCCATGACTCGCTCGGCGATGTCGAGTAGCAGGGTCGGGGTCGATTCTCCGTGCCGGCGCACGAACTCCGCCGGAGGACCGACCACTGCATAGGTTTCATCGTCATCATGTGCGCGCGGTATCACACCCACAATGCGAACAGACGACCATTCGGGGACACGGCGGGCGCGCTCGATGAACTCGAACATGTCAACGTCGTGATCACCCAAGTGGACGACCACCGTCGCGATATTCCCGGACGTCAGCTCCCTGATGGCCCCTGGCAAATCGTTGGCGACGCGAATGTCCTGGCATCCAGATTCGGCAAGCACACTCCGGAGTTGTGCGCGGATGTTCTCGGACCCGGCTATCAGAAGCACGACCGGATTGTCCGGCGGAGCCCCCCCCGCGGCCCTGAGCACCGCGGCTTTGTCCTGCAAATCAGGGATGACACCGTCAAGCATGAACCGGCACCCAAGTTGGTGATCCTCCGTCCACGCTGTCAACCAGAGGAGCGGGAGCGACGCCTCCGCCGCGAGTCGCAGCACGGCCGCTGTCGCCGGGCACCTGACATCGATCAATACCCCTTCGGGACGCCCTCCTTGGATCAGACCGGACGCGATGTTGCCCGCATCGACATGACGAACCTCGATGCCATGCCTCGCCAGGTGAGCGTTGGCAAGATCAACCATCCCGACGTCGTTGGTGCAAAGGAGAAGCCCCTTCGTGCACTGAGGCGTTGCGCGCTCGCCCGAGTCGGCGCGATCCATGCCTCGCTGCGCGGCGTGCCATGGTAGCTTGATCTCAAAGATGGAACCTCCGCCTCGCTTGCTCCGGACTTCGATCTCGCCTCCCATGAGCTCGCACAGCCTCCGGCAGATGGCCAAGCCCAAACCCGTTCCCCCGGCTCGACGAGTGCTGGACGAGTCCACTTGGCGAAATGCATCAAAGACGTAGGCCAAGTGCTCAGGTGCGATGCCGACTCCGGTGTCACTGACGGCAATGGAGAAGTCCTCATTCCTTTCGTCAACTTCCAGTGTGATCGTCCCCCGGTCCGTGAACTTGGCGGCATTGCTGAGCAGATTCGTCACTATCTGGCGCAGGCGTACCTCATCGCCCTGCCAGGTACTCAAGGGGTACGGTATCCTGGATTCGAACGCGACCGGCTTGTCGCCAACCAACGGCTTCGCGAGTTCAAGACATTCCTCGAGTACGGCGGGCAGCTCGACCGTGGTAAGATCCAACGTCAGCCTCTCGGCTTCGATCTTGGAAAGATCGAGGATGTCATTGATCAGAGCCAGGAGCTGTCTTCCGTTGCGTCCGACCTTCTCGAGCCGCCTTGCCTGTCGCTCAGTGGGTGGGTCCTTCTTGTCACAGCTCATCAGGTCCGTGAACCCGATGACGGAGTTCATTGGTGTCCTCAATTCGTGGGACATCTTGGCCAGGAATTCGCTCTTGACGCGGTTCGCACGCTCCAACTCGTGCGTCTTGTGCATGAGCTCGACGCGCTGTTCGAGCATCTGCTGGCACGCCTCCGCCAACCTGTCATTGACGCCCGATAGCTGCTGGTTTTGCTCGTTGAGTGCTCCCTGAACAACGAGGTAACACCTCTCGGCATCACGCAGGCGAAGCATCACCCGAACGCGGGCGAGGAGCTCCGCTCGATCGAAGGGCTTGACGATGTAGTCGAATGCCCCGCTGTCCAATCCCTCGATGACGCCTTCCGTAGACGTGCGTTCGGCCGTCACGAATATGACGGGGATGTTTCGAGTGCCCGGCTCGCGGCGTAACCGTCGGCAAAGTTCAAAGCCGTCGATATCGGGCATATGCACATCGAGGAGGAACAGGTCGAACGCGGTCTCGGAAGCCTGCTTGAGGGCACTTTCGCCATCGCAGGCGGTCGCAACAGTCCGCGGACCATCTTCCAGGACTTCGACCATCAGATCGAGATTGTCCTGAATGTCGTCGACCACAAGGATCTTGTGACTCCTCGTCGATGCAGCGGCTGGAGGTTGCCGGGATGCACTCATGTCAGCACCTCTTCCGGCTCACGCTGCGTCGCCAGCAATGCAACCACGGCAAGACATTGCATCATGACTCGCTCGATGGGCTCGCCGTGCTGCGTGAGATAATGATAGAACCCTGCCTGGAACGTGGCGACGTGGTCTGGTGTCGATTCCCGGGGGATCACGGCTACCGATTTGGGGACAACGCTGGGAGGGGTGGTTCGCAGGTGGTGGGCCAGCTCGAACACTCGGGCCTTCGCGTTGGTCAGATCGGATAGGACGGCGTCGAATCGCTGCGCGGCCACCAGGCTCAATGCCTGCTCGCTGGAAGCCGCCGAGATTATCTCGGTGTCCGGGAACTCGGTCAGCATGTCGCCCAGGTAGTCGTTTTGCACATTGCCCGCCGCTACCAGCAGGCGCCGATGCCCGGGAGTCTCGCACTCGCCATGCACGATGCGGCGAAGCGTGTCCTTCCCCAGCGGTGGCGCGAGGCACTCGTCAAAGGCTACGAAGGCGCATCGGTTCTCCGTCATGCCCAACAGCCCGATTGGAATGCCGGCAGTGCCGCGGCGCGTTTTGAGATCACCCAACAGGCGAAGGGCGTCTGGCCAGAACGGATCGATCCACACCATTGCCGGTCGACGATTCTGGCAACGGTCGATTGCCTGTGTGATTTCGCTCAGCCATTCGATCCGGGGAATCGATTTCGTAATGAGCTGCACAACACGCCGTGCTTCGACCCCGTTGCCAACACATACGATCGCGCCGCCCCGGCCATGCGAGGAGTCCGCATCGGGCGGGGGAACTTGTGGTTCTTGAATTGGTAGAGTCACCGTGAAGCACGAGCCGACGCCGGGTGTGCTGGCGACCGTAACTTGACCGCCCATGAGCCCGCACAGCTTTCGACAGATTGAAAGTCCCAATCCCGTACCGCCGGCCCGCCGCGTGCTGGAAGAATCGACCTGCTCGAACTCGTCGAAGACAGCGGGCAGATGGTCCGGCGCCATGCCGATACCGCTGTCTTCCACCTCTATCACCAGGGACCCGGCGTCCGTCTTGACGCGTAACTCAACGTGCCCCGATTCGGTGAACTTCGCTGCGTTGCTCAGCAGGTTCGTGACAATCTGGCGCAGCCGGATCGAATCACCCGTCCAATGGGACCCGCCTCCAGCCGTCTCATCCATCCGGCAACGGAGTTCAACACGATCACTGTTGATAAGCGGCTGGATCGACTCTGCACATTCCCGGATTACCCTCGGCACATCGACTTCTTCGCGGCTCAGTGTAAGGCGGTCGGCCTCGATCTTGGAAATGTCGAGAATGTCGTTGATCAGCGTTAGTAGATTCTTCGAGTTACGGTGCACCTTCTCGAGACGACGGGCACGTTTCTGGCTTGGAGGGTCTCTCGCGTCATCAATCATCATTTCCGTAAAACCGATGATTGAGTTCAGCGGCGTACGCAGTTCATGCGACATTTTTGCCAGGAACTCACTCTTCGTACGATTCGCGCCGTCGGCGGCTTCTCGGGCATCTCGCATCACGCGAAGCGTCTCGTTCAGACGCACGAGCATGCCGACCTGCGCCAGCAGTTCCGCGCCGGAAAAGGGCTTCGTTACAAATCCGAGTGCCCCCGCCCGCATACCGGCCGCACGGTCATCCTGACTCGAACGCTCTCCGGAAACCAGCAGTACTGGCGTATCCTTGAGCGCGGGATTGCGACGCCATTGCTTGCACAACTCGATCCCGTTCATATCTGGCAGAACCACATCGAGGACGACGGCATCCGGGCGGTGTTCGACGGCTAGCTCGTTGGCCTGCTTCGCATCCACCGCCAGGACCACCACCAGCCCGTCGCTTTCCAGCAGTTCCTTGAGCTTCATGCGGGCCGTCAAGCTGTCGTCAACTACGAGAATGGTGGGTTCGTTCATCGAGAGACCTCGCATTCAGCACCGCCGGCGACGCGCACCGCGTCGGCTTCCCGACCGGAGAAGATCAACGCCGTGTTCTGCATCCTCAGCCAGCAACCCGGCCATGCCGTCCGCCTCAAGAAAATCCTTGAACTTCATGCGGGCCGTGAGGCTATCGTCGATCACCAGAATCCGCAGGCCGCCGCTCATCCGGTCACCTCGCACTTCGCTTGCCCGCACAAGCGGAGGATCGAGTCGGCAATCTCCCGGTCGGGGAGGATCTCGTCGGCTGCGTCAAGGTCGATCGCCACCTTGGGCATGCCAAAGACGATTGAGGTTGCCTCATCCTGCGCGATAGTCCTTCCGCCCGCCTCGCGGATGCGCAGCATTCCCTCCGCACCGTCGCTTCCCATACCGGTGAGAAGCACTGCCACGGTCCGGTCACCAATCGACTTGGCCGCCGACTTGAAGAGTGCATCCACCGCGGGCTTGCAGAAGTGCTGCGGTGGACCGTCCGTCATGGCCAGACGCCCTCCCGAGACGATCAGGTGTTGATCGGGAACTGCGACACTCACCGTACCGGCCAGGGATCTGAGCGGAATCCCGTCGACGGCCGCCAGCACCGGCATCTTGGATTCCGAGCCAAGCCACGCGACGAAGTGCTCGAACAGAGTGTTGGGAAAGTGAACGACTACCAGCACGGGAACCGGAAGCGGCGGCAAGGCAGCAAGGATCGAGGCGACCGTGGCCGGTCCCCCGGTGGAAGCGCCGATGACTACCAGTTCCACTGGCCTTGCATCTGAACGCCGGGGACGCCGATTCGGCAGGGAACCACTGATGTGACGAATCACCTTCACGCGGGACACGATGCGCAGCGTATGCAAGAACTGCGTAGCCCACTCTTGCCGGTCCGACTTTCGATCGGGTTTCTCGATTGCCTCCACCGCTCCGGCACGCAGTGCATCGACAACTTCCAGGCAGGAGGGACGGTTCTCGGCACTGGAGAGGACCACGATCGGCGTCGCAAAATGAGCCATGATCTGGCGCGTTGCCTCCACGCCGTTTGCCAGAGGCATCGCCATGTCCATGACGATCACGTCCGGCCGAAGGTGCTTGGTCATGGCAATGGCTTGCTTCCCGTCCAACACCTCGCCGGCCACTTCCATGTCCGGCTGGCTTTCAACCAACGCGCAGACCCACTTGCGCACCGTCAGGGAGTCGTCAACCACGAGTACTCGGATCATTCCCTCTCCTCTGCTTTCCCGATCAACCCCCGTATCGTGTCCAGGAACGAGGTCTGATCGAATTGCCCCTTGACCAGGTAAGCCTGCATGCCCGCGGCCAACCCCTTGCGTTTCGTGTCGTCGTCGCCAAGCGACGTCAGCATGACTGTGGGGATGTCGGACCGCCCGGGTGTTTCGCGAATCCTCTCGGCTACCTCCACGCCGTTCAATCCCGGCATCTCAAAGTCGATAATAATCAGGTCGTAGCCCGCCTGTGCGAGAAGTCCCAGAGCCTCCGAACCGTCACGGGCCAGGGTCACTCGGTAGCCCGCCGATTCGAGCAACGCTTTCACAAGCATCCGCGTGGTTAGCGAGTCGTCCACCACCAGAACAGATCCCGGCTTGGTGGACTGTGCCACGGCCTGGTGTTGGACCTGGAACCGACTGTCCTTGGCCAAGCTGCCCAGGACGTTCGTGTCGAGCAGAAACCCCGGACGCCCATCGCTCATGACCGCCGCCCCAACCAGCACCTTGCACGACGCCAGTCGAGGCCCGAGTTTCTTGATGACCGCTCTGCGTCGACCTTCGAGTGAGTCAACTGCCAAGGCCACGAGCCCGCGCCCCACCTTGACGATGACCACGTTTCTACGCTCGGCGCCATCGGTGGAGGACGCGATGTCCACGATACTTCCGAGCGACACCAGTCGGACCGAGCGATCATCCAGCAGTATCGCCTCCGCGCCCGCGTGGTTGGTGAGCGTCTCCGGCGTAAGCACGCAGGTTCGCACCAGCCTTGCCATGGGAACGAGCAGGTCCTGACCACCGACGCGCAGAACGAAAACACCCATCACGTCGAGATGCGAAGGCACTTCGATCGTAAAGCGACAGAATCGACTCGGCTCCGATTCGACCTTCACGGTGCCGTGCAGGCGATGTACCGCGTCGTGGACGACGTCGAGTCCCACGCCTCTGCCGGCCACCTGTGACGCACTCTTCTTGGTGGTCAGACCGGGGCGGAAGATGAACTCGGAGATGTCCCCGGCATCTCGCTTCGCAGTGGGCGATGCCGCGACATCACCGACGCCACCGGCGGCTTCGCGAATGCGATCCACGTCCAGGCCGGCCCCATCGTCTTCGACGACCACGCGGATCACGTCCGCTGTTTTCTCGAAGCGCACGCGAACCGAGCCCTTCGAGGGCTTGCCCAGCTCTTCGCGTTTCGTGGATAACTCGATCCCGTGTGCAACGGTGTTGCGCAGCAGGTGACAGATTGGCTCGGTCAGCGCCTGCAACACGAGGCGATCGACCTGAATGTGAGCACCGGCGAGGTCGTATTCGACTTCACGGAGGGTCTCTGCGGCAACGTCGCGGACGGTTTTCTCAAAGCGATAGGCAACGTCCCCGACGGCGACCAGTTTCGTCTCCAGCGACAGACCGTGCAGCCTCCGCGCCAGGGGGCCGAGGATCTCGAAACCGGTTTCTATCTCCCCAAGCACACCCTCGACGGCGGAGCGTAGCTCGGTCGTGTCCATTCCACGGGTAGCCCCATCCGTTGCCCGCACATTGGTTCTATTGCCGTTGGCCCGCGCCTCGGCTCCGCGTTCGGCAGACAGCTTGGCCTTGTCAAGTGTGGCCGCTGCAGATCGGATCGATCGCCGTGCGGTGTGGAGCTTCTCGCGCCAACCGCTCACCCGGCTGTCCAGCTCCAACATTTCGCCGGCACAGCGTCCGATTCCATCGAGCGTTGCTGTCGAGACGCGCGTGAGTTGCTCAACAGTGATCGTCGGCCTCGCGTGCGGTGGCTCTTGGGCGACCGGGCGAGCTGTCGGGTGGGCAGTGCTTGATGGGGCTTCCGTTGCGGCTGAGCTGCGACCGAGATCCTCATTCGCCGGTGTGGGCGTACCCTCTGCGGCCTTCACTGCAGCGGTTCCTTCAGCCGACTGACGCACGCCCTCGCCTCCTGCGAGAGCATTGGCAACCAATTGCTGCAGTTTATCGACCTGCCTGAGCAGGCCGGTCACCTCGTCGACTGTTGGCGGCGCACCTGGCTCCTGCAATTGGGCAAACGAATCCTCCAGTGAGTGCGCTGCATCACCGACATCGAAGAGTTCTACGAGACGAGCTGCACCCTTGAGAGTATGCGCCGCCCGATTGAGTTCCTGGACCACGCTTTCTTCGAAGCTACCCTTCTCCAATGACAAACACCCGCGCGTGAGTGTGTCAATGAGTTCGTCCGCTTCGATGCGAAAGTACTTGAATGGATCGGAACTCTGGTCAGTCATATCAAATGTTGTCCAGATTCGCCGCCGTTGTTACCAGAAGGGCCGCAGTGCCGAGCGTCTGCTTGGCAGAAGCCTCCGATTCCTTTGCCGCATTGACCACCTGATTGAGCCCCTCTCTGACTTGCTCCGCCGCCGTGGTTTGCTGCTTGCTCGACATCTCGATCTCCTTGGCTGCGCTGAGGGTCGAGCGAATCTCCTCGGCCACACGGACCATCTTCTGCGAGGCATCGTTTTGCGTGGCCATGCCGCGGTCCGCGGCCTTGAGCCCGTCCTCCGTGGCCATGATCGTCGTGCTCGTGGATTTCTGGATCTCCTCCACAATGCAACGGACCTCCTTCGCCGCCTGCTTGGCCCGGTCGGCCAGCTTGCCGACTTGGTCCGCTACAACGGAAAACGTCTGCCCCGCTTCCCCCGCAGCGGCGGCTTCGATCGCCGCGTTGTAGCTCAGGATCGTGGTCTGCTCCGACAGTTCGCTGATGACGTCGACGGCCAAACTGATCTGCTGGCTCTTGTTGCCCAGATCAACCATGTGTTGCACGATCTTCTCGATCTGTCGCTTGATCTCGGTGGTCACGCTCTGCCCCTGGCGGACGGATTCGTCTCCCTCCTGGCACCGTGCCGCCGCGCTGTCCACGAGGCGGGCAACCTGTTGGCAGCGCTCGGCGATCTGCGCCGCCGTGGCCGCAAGCTCCTTCATCGTAGCTAGCACCTGTCCGGTTGCTGCTGTTTGTTCCGCGGTGCCGCTGAGCTGTTGTTCTGAGGCGCTCCGCAACTGCGCAGAACTGCTCTGCAACTGACTCGTTTCAATGGCCAGCTTTCGGTTCACCATCCTGGTGATCGTCATCGCCAGAACGACAACCGCGACAGCGACAGCCGCAATCGTGACGCCCATGAGCCACCTCAGCGTTGAGATGGCGGCGAACGCCTCGGACTCATCGACCTTGGCCATTAGAGCCCACGTGATGTCGCCCACTCGCACGGGCGCGTAAGCAACCACGACAGGATGGCCAAGGTAATCGTCGACGAAGCCGGTGCCGGACTCGTTCCGCTCATGCACGGCCCGTGTGGCGACGGTGTCCACTCTGCCCTGCTGCGGGTTGCGAAACGAGGCCAAGACGGAATGGTCTTCGGGATCACGAAACGAATCGGACCGCATGAGGTAGTCGGCACCCACCAGGATCGTCTCCCCCGTCACTCCCATCCCGGAGCGCGAGTTCATCACGGCGTTGATCCGATCGATAGACAACTGCACGGCCATCACGCCGACCATCTCGCCGTCATCGTAGATGGGCGCCCCGACGAAGGCGGCGGGATCGTCGTTGCTCGGGGCATAGGGTGCGAAATCCACCACGGCGAGCCCCTTCGATGAAACCACTTTGCGCCAGAGCCGACCAAGCCCACTACCCTTGTACGAACCATGACCTAAGTTCGTGCCCAGGTCGGACTCCTTTGCATAGGTGTACATGACGTGCCCGTGGGCGGCGCAGAGTATCGACACGTCGTGTGCGTGGCCATCCTCGCAGTACCGGTTCAGATTCTCGCCGTGTTCCTTCCATATCTGCTCGTACTCGTCCGTGCTCACGTCGTACGGCCCGTTGTTCTTCACGCCGCTGCTGTCGTGATACTCGACCAGCTTGGAGTACAGGATCACCGCATCCTGACTGCGTGCCAGTGCCTCCGTGTCTTGCAGCGCATTCCGAAAGTAGGCTTCGACTTCGTCCTTCTTGAGGTCGCGCATCCCCTCCAGCTTCGCAAGAGCCTGCGCCTCCAGAGCTTCACCGCCGTTGTGCAGGGCGAGGATACCGATCGCGACCGCTGGGATGATCCCAACCGCCAGGAGTGATCCCGTAACCACTGTCTTCAATCTTGTCCTAGCGAACATGTCGGTTCTATCTCCTATGTCATGGAGGCGCCGGGCTTTCCGGTTGTGACAGCCCCGAATGCCGGGCATTCTGTATTCACAATGGCCACAGGCCGGCCGTCGAGCATCACGCTTTCCGCGATGATGCGAGTGTCGCCGTCCTCTGCCGAAACCGGCGGCAGCCGGGCGAGGTTCACTCTGCGTATTCCGACCACGGAATCCGCGAGGATTGCCTGCTGGCTCGAGTTCGGCCGAAGTACCAGTGCCCACCCGGGCTTCGCATCGGTCGCGGCGGGAATACCCAGCAGCCGCCGCATATCCAAAACGCTCACCACCTCCTGACGGTGCGTGAGCGCACCGGCAATCTGCGGAGGCGAACACGGGACGGCTACCATTCCTTCGGCGCGGACTGCCTCCACAAGGCGCCCGACCGGAACTGCGAACGCCGCCGACCCGATCTCGAATACCAGAAGCTCGGTCGTTTCCGAACGCCGTACCGCTCTTGGCGCAATGACAGCCTGGTCATACGAGTTGCGCAGCGCTTCTAGCTGACCGCGCAGGCGGTCTTCCGTTGTCTCTGTTCCAGCAGGCATTCGAGAGTCTGCTCCATCATTCGGGTCAACGCCGGTCGTCCGACATCACTCAGGTGACTAACCCGTTCGTCACTTTCCTCGGTGACCGTCCGGACGGCCCAGCGGGCTTCGGCAACGGCGCGGTTTCCCAGTTTCCAGGTGCCCAATGCGACTGACAGCCGCCAGTGAGCGTGGGCGAAGGTGTTGTCCAGGAATGTGGATCGGCCATAGCAGTTGATCGCACCCGTCATGTCGCCTGCCTCCTTGAGCACCAGGCCAAGAACGTAGTGCGTCTCAGGCAGCAGATCGTTCGCCGCGACGAGTTGTTGTGCCAGCGCAAACGCTTCGTCGCGGCGGCCTTCCTTCAAGTGCTCCAGTACCCCGGCGACTCGATGCCACCAATCTTGACCGTCCTTGTCGTGCGACTCGCCCGGAGTCGCAATGTCTTGGGCCTTGACGCAAGGCTCGCCGACCCCCGGCGGACCGCCCACTGCCGGAGCCAACCTGCCGGAGCCCTCTGTCTCCCCGGTCGTCTGCGCGTCCAGCGTCGGTTCGGGCCGATCACCCGGCGTGCTCGGACACAGGGGAACGAGTGACTTCGGAGCCTGATAGCCTTTCGAGATCTCACTCCGCTTCTCAACCGGCTCACGTCTCTTGCCAACAGGACACCTGCGCCACACGAACGTGTCGCTCACCGGAACGGACTCCAGCGCGTCGGTCCACAGGTGGGGAAACTCCGAGTGCCCCAGAAAGAGCGTCCCCTCCGGCGCTAGCGATGTGGCAAGCTCGTCGAGTAATCGGCTGCACACCTTGGGCGCGAAGTAAATCAACACATTCCGGCAGAAGACGACGTGGAATGGTCCCTCACGCGCGATGAATGCCGCAACCGCGGGCGCGTCGGCGAGATTCAGTTGTTGAAAAGTCACAGCCGCTCTGATCTCGCTTCCCACGGTCAGCACCTCGCCATCGCGATGGAACCACCGGTCGATACGTTCCTTCGATACACCACGGAACGAGTTGGACCGATAGGCGGCCTGCTTCGCTGTGGCCAGGGATTTCTCCAGCAGATCGGTGGCCACGATGCCACCTGTGCCGACGAGCTTACTCAGGCCCATCTCGGCCAGCGCCATGGCAATCGTGTAGGGCTCCTCGCCTGTGGAGCACCCAGCCGACCAGATGCGTAGCGGAGGAGAGTGCGCGCGCTGCTTGGCCAGGATCCTCGGGATCGCATACTCTGCGAAGGCCTCCCAGTGGCAGGCGTTGCGGAAGAAGTAGGTCTCGGGAACGGTCAAATGGTTGCCCATAGCCGACCACTCTTTGGCTGACTGATGGCTGTCAAGACGTTCGACGTACGTACTTGCAGACGCCGCGCCAGTGACGACCAGACGCTCCGCCACGGCAGATCGCAAGTCGGCCGCGTCCGCGCGGATGCCGAATCTCGCCTCGACCAACGTGGCGATCCGGTCAAGATCCGCGGGGGCAATGCCTTGTCCATTCGGTCGGCTCAACGGGACTGCTCCTGCTTGCTCCCGATCATCGCGTCAGCCTCTCGTGAAACCTACGCCGTACCCTCGGTCAGTTGCGAGACCGCGTGCACGTCGATCACGGGCAACGACCGCCCACCTATCGCCACCAATCCGCGAACGAGTTCGTGCGGATGCGTGCCGGCGTCTTCTTCGCCGCCCCCGTGCTTCCCAACGATTTCGTCGAAGGCGACGCACACCACCGGCCGCGTACGCGTTGGCGCGAACATCTTGGGGTCGTCATCGGGTTTGCGCACGGCACCGATCGCCACGGCTACGTCGACAACCGGCACGGTCTCCCCGTGCAGCACCATGGATCCGAGCACAGCATCGTCGGCGCCATCCATACGCGTGAGATCCTTGAGTCGGCCCACTTCGGACACATCGCCGAGCCGGATGCAGAATCCTGCGCCTCCACGCGCGACGGTCAAGAGCGGGACGCGATGCCGCGCAGCCGCATCACGTGCGACGGTGCCGGCCGCACTGCCTGGCGACGAAGTCGATTGCGGGATGGGCATGACTCACTCACCATCCTCTACGGACTTGCGGGTCTCCGATGTGCGGTCCTGAGGCCTCTCGAGGACCTCACCGATGACATCCCTGGGAAAGCGTCACGCACGCCCAAACTTGTGCCACGGGATCTCGCCCTTCGCGGCGAGCCGGTAGACCGTGTCGCGTTTGATTCGCGGAAGCTGCGCCACTTCGTCGACAGTTAAGAGTTGAGGTTCCATCCGCACACTCTGCCATTGGCACGACGAAACGCAGTCACAGTCGGATTACCATGATCGGGTGGGCTATCGGCGGTTCCGAACGGTGAGTCGAGGTATCACTGCGTTTCGCACCCTGAAGCGCGTCAGTTTCGGAATGAGAATGACCGATAACCTCCTCCATACTCCGGCTGGGCGGTGCTGAGTGATCTCCGGACGAATCCCGATCTTCGTGACACACCCGTTCTCATCTGCTCTGCCTACGCCCACCAGAATACGACTGATCACGCTATCCGTGGTCAAAACAATGGCTCCCGACGCCGGTGATGAAACGCGAAGGAACTTGACGTGAACCTCCTCATCTCCGAGTCCCTGGACGTCGATCCAGCAAACCGTGTTCTCTTCGAGCATCCTCCAGTTCGGCTACCGCAGTGACTTCGCGCTCCTCCAGGTGATTGAGCCTCTACTTCACAACCCGAATGACCGGTTGCTGCGCCTGCGAGTGGATCACGAGCGTGCCGGGTTTGGACCCTGCTGGCGGGTGTCGCTTCCGAAACACGTACTCTCTCCCGTGACTGCCGTGGTTGAACTCGAAAACGGATAGCCTACCCAACGAAGCCCATCTTCCGGTACTCCTTGGCGAGAGGATGGGCATGCGTAATCTCGGCCTGCCGCTCAACCGCGATCCGCAACGCCGCGCCGTCCTCCGCATGTATGAGTCCGAGCGACGCGACGAGATGCATCATCATTTCCGTGTCGTCGGTATACGTGAGAGGCTGCCGTCGGAGGGTGCGATAGACGGCGGAGTAATCCTGTCCAAGAGCGCAGCCCTCGAACGGAGCGCCCAACGCGTCGCCAAGCGCGAGCCCAACTACACAGCCGCCGACTTGCTCGCGAATGGACTCGGTCGTCACCATACGCCCAATCCTTGGCCAACGCCGCCATCGAGTCGACCAACGAGCGAATCTGTCGACGGCAGGCTCCAATCCGCTTGCTCAGAGTTGCCGGTCCAATCGCCGGTAGTGGATCGCCTCACTGAGGTGGTCCGGCCTAATATCGTCAACGCCGACCAAGTCGGCGATGGTCCGCGCGATGCGAAGGACCTTGTCATGTGCCCGGGCCGACAGACCCAGCTCCGTCATCGCCTGCCGCAGAAGCGATTCGCAGGCGTCGTCGAGCTTACAATAACCGCGGACGTCGCGCGGCGTCATGCGGGCGTTGGTGACCGTCGTGGCCGCGCCGAACCGATGGCGCTGCCGGTCACGAGCCGCCAGCACCTCGGCACGCATCGCGTCGCTGCTGAGCCCGGGCCGTTCGCTGCGAAGTTCCCGGTACGCGACGGCCGGCACCTCGATGTGGATGTCGATCCGATCGATCAGCGGACCGCTCACACGGGCGAGATAACGGTCGATCTGCGGGACCGAGCACTTGCAGCCCCGGCGCGGATCGGTGTAGTACCCGCACGGACACGGATTCATCGCCGCGACGAGCATGAACTCCGCCGGGAAACGCACCGTCGCGCTGGCCCGCGCGATGATCACGTAGCCGTCCTCGATCGGTTGGCGCAAGGTTTCGAGTATCGACCGCGGAAACTCGGGGAATTCGTCCAGAAAAAGAACGCCATGGTGGGCCAACGAAATCTCGCCCGGGCGCGGATTACTGCCGCCGCCGACCAGTGCGGGAGCGCTCGCAGAGTGATGCAACGAGCGCACCGGGCGAGTGCCCATCAGTGACACTCCCGGCGCGAGATCGCCCGCGATCGAGTAGATCCGCGTCGTCTCCAGCGACTCCGCCAACGTTAGCGGAGGGAGAATCGTCGGAAGCCGCTTGGCCAGCATGGTCTTGCCCGCGCCCGGCGGACCGATCATCAGCACGTTGTGACCACCGCCGGCCGCGATGACCAGGGCACGCTTTACGTGCTCCTGCCCGCGCACGTCGGCGAAATCCACCGAGTACTTGCTCGCATCCTCGAACGCTCGCTGCAAGTCGACGTGCGCCGGCTCGATCGGAAGCTGTCCGGACATGAACCCGATCGCCTCCGTCAGAGACCCCACGGGAATGACCTGCAATCCGTCGACCACTGCCGCCTCCGCAGCGTTGTCCACCGGCGTGATCAGACCCGCAAAGCCGTTCTTCTTCGCCTCGATGGCCGCGCTGAGCACCCCTTTCACCCGACGCACCCGTCCGTCGAGCGCCAACTCACCCGTGACCATGTACTCGCCGGACAACTCCGGCACCACTTGGCCGTCGGCGAACACCACCCCGAGTGCGATCGGCAGATCGAACACCGGACCGACCTTTTTCACATCGGCCGGAGCCAGATTGATGACCGTGCGATATCGCGGGAACTGGTATCCGGAATTGCCGATGGCCGAGCGTACCCGCTCCAGACTCTCCTTGACGGCCGTGTCCGGCAAGCCGACGATCGAAGTCGACGCGAAGCCCTTTCTGGCGACGTCCACTTCGACCTCGGTCGGGATGGCCTCGATGCCCTGAAATGCCACACTGTGCAGACGAGCAGTCACAGCCCGCATTGTAGAACGACAATCGCCGAACGCCAGCCGAACATCGAGCGATCCCGACCGGCTCCCGCTACTCGCCGATGATCTTGACAAGAACGCGCTTGCGCCGCCGGCCGTCGAACTCTCCGTAGAAAACCTGCTCCCACGGACCCAGGTCCAGAGCGCCCTCGGTGATCGCCACGACCACCTCCCGGCCCATGATCTGACGTTTCAAATGAGCATCGGCGTTGTCTTCGCCGGTATCGTTGTGGCGGTACCGCTCGATCGGCGCGTGCGGGGCAAGTTCTTCGAGCCATCGCTCGTAGTCGCCATGCAAACCGCGCTCGTCATCGTTGATGAACACGGACGCCGTTATGTGCATGGCGTTGACCAGGCAGAGACCGTCGCGAACGTCGCTCTCGCGAACGGCCTTTTTGATCTCAGGTGTGATGTTCTGAAACCCGCGTCGATCCGGAACGTGGAACCAGAGCTCTTTGCGCAATGTCTTCATGACGCGAACCGCGCTCCGCGCCGAAGAAGCTCCGAAAGCTCGAAACGCGGTGCCAGATCCTGCCCCCGGAGGGTCTACAGCCCGTCGAGCAGAACGGCCAGCCGCTGTCCGAGTGAGTTGCTGATGCGGGCCAACGCCCAGATAGACGCTGCGTTCTTGCCCAATTCGACCTGCGAAAGCTGCGACGTCGTCAGATCGGTACGATCGGACAACTGCCGCAGGGTCAGGTTCTGGCGCAACCGCTCGGCGCGAATCCGCTGGCCGATCAGCCGGTTGAGATCCGTCTCGTCGCGGTAGATCAGCCCGAGGTTCTGGCAAGCGCGATCGACCGCTTCGATGAGTTGCTCTTTCTCGAACGGCTTGGGAATGTAGTCGCACGTGCCGCGGCGCATGGTCTCCGTGGCAGTGCTCAACTCCGGATAAGCCGTCATCACGATGCAACTCATACGTTCGTCGATGGCCTTGAGACGCTCGACGACCTCCACGCCGTCCATCGTTGGCATGCGAAGATCAACCAGGGCGATCTGGTAAGACTCCTCGGCAGCGTGTTCGATGCCTTCCTGGGCGTCGGTAAAAGTCTTGGGCCGATACCCATGGTCCTCCAGCAGCAGACCGACCGTCTTGCACACCGCAGGATCGTCATCGATGACCAGGATCTTGACATGATGCCGAACCGACATCTTCCCGCTTTTCTTCGAGCCGGATGTAGTGGTCGTCACGATAGCTCCCTGTGCTACTAAGCCTTGTACTTGTCCCGATTTCGCCGCATGCGTTTCGCTGATGCGTTTGCCGGCAACATTGCAGTGACCGTTTGGAACGTCACCGCCTCACGACGCAGCCATCTTACATCGCCGCGATACGTTCTGGCAAGAAAACCATCGAGTATCGGCCCAGAACGCCGCATCCGGCATGTTGTCGCCCAGCGCGTCCGCGGTGTTGCATACCCCGCCGCGTCAACGCAACGACCAGGGTCCGACGGTCGACCGCGGCGCCTCCACCAGCGACGGTCGTACGCATCGAAGACCACCACCGGATCGGACCAACCGCCGTCGGGAAATGGGACCGGTCTGGATGATGCCTACCCGACGCGGTCACCACACCGATCGGGGCGCGCCTGCAAAGGCCAACCCACGTTTGGCACCCGCCTACGGAATGATAGGTCCACGCAGGTGATCTTGACCAGCCGCAAGGCATAATTTTTCTTGCGAGCCTTGATTCTCGGGTTTTCCCGGACCTTCAGGCTCTCTTCTTGGTCGCGACGGCCGCACCCGCCTTCGGAACCGAAGCGGGTTTCGCTGCGGCGGAGTTCTTGCCCGCCTTGGTGGTCGAGGCGCTCTCTTCACGAGCCGCGCGTGCCTTCAGGATCCCCTCCCGCATCTCGTTAAACAGGTCCGGATTGTCTCGGAGGAACTGCTTGCTGTTCTCGCGACCCTGACCGAGCCGGATGTCGCCGAAACTGAACCATGCGCCCATCTTGCGAGCCACGTCGTCCGCCAGAGCGAGGTCCAGCAGATCGCCCTCGGCGCTGATGCCGGAGTCGAACATGATGTCGAATTC
>JAJDDR010000115.1 GCA_029260255.1 Phycisphaerae bacterium | reverse complement strand
TAGCCGAGCCCGGCGCGGAATGGGTTGTGGAGCGTTATCGCGCCCCGTCCGTCAATCTTCGGACGCACCTCTCGCGAATCATCCGCAAGGCCGGGCTCGAGCCGTGGCCCAAGCTGTTTCAGAATCTGCGCAGCACGCGGGAGACCGAATTGGCCGACGCCTTCCCCCTTCAAGCGGTTTGTGCGTGGATTGGAAACTCTCAGCCGGTAGCGGCCAAGCACTACTTGCAAGTGACCGACGAGCACTTCGAGCGCGCGGCTGGAGTCGGGCCGACCCAGCGCGCTGCAGAATCCGGTGCAGAAGGCGCACGCATCCCGGCGAATGGCGATGAACGCGAAGGGGCCACCAATGCGAAAACCCCTGGTTTTTCAGGGGTATTCGCAACGAAGCAACTCCGTTCAAAACCGGGGGATGCGCGAGAGAGGACTCGAACCTCCACTCCTTTCGGAACAGGAACCTAAATCCTCAAGTACCCGCCGTTTCTCGCCCGAAACCGCACCCACATATCAGCAAGCGTGTTGTTGAGCGTTCCCGGGTGTAGCCGAATGTGCCCCGGAGGCGTCGCGCCTGCCACCGTCCCTGCCACCGTTTTCCTAGTGTGGATCGCGGGCTCGAATCTTCACAGCGTGTTGCCGAGTGCCACACCACGACACGAGCCGCACGTCACACCACACACGCCACGAACACCCCTCAGACGTCCAATCACGCATCCGAACTGAGATCGTCGCTCAGAGGGCGCCTGCGTGCGTCTGGAAGGCGCGGCAGCTGACTGCGGTTTGCACGCCGAACACGGCGTCAGCCCGCGGGTGATGGTATCTTCGCGCGATCCAAGACCGTGGAGGTCGTCAACAGGGGTCTGCATGACGACCCTGCAATCGACCCGGTGGAACACGCCTGCGGACACCGTCACGATGACCGCGTCTGCCGCGGCTGGGTCAGCGACGACCGGCTCGGGCTGAGGGACAACAAGCGGAACGCGCCGACGCCCGCTACGCAAACGATGGCGGTGGCGATTACTACTGCGATGAGGCGTTTGAACAGGGTGTTCGGGTCGATGGGCGACATTCTACGGGGCTCGCATCGGGCGAACAGCGCCTACGCGGCTACAAGTGACGGCGACGGCATGCTTGAGCAATCACGGGACTGGGGCGGCGTAGCGTCGCACAGCGGGTCCTCCTGTGCGTTCTGGGCTGCTGGAGCACGATTGGCACGCTGGAGTGGCCAGGAAGATACGAATCACGGTGGGGTGTGACCATTGATTGTGGCATGCCAGGGGTAGGGCGGGTTCCACCCGCCTTCTTCCTCGGTTGCGGCGGGTAGAACCCGCCCTACGGCATGTCTCTGACCAACGATGCCACAGAGAATGGTCACACCCATCACGGTGCGAGATTCCGTTTATCACTGGAATCAACCTTCTCGTCTTGGTACGATCGCGGGCCACGGGTCGATTATCGGGACACGGTCTTTCGAAAGGAGCGACACGCATGTGGGGCAAGAAGCAATCCGGTTCAGCGGCGCGCAGACCGTATCGTCACGTCACTTTGGTCGTTTGCGCTATGTTCGCAGCCGCCACCGGCGCGCTGGCCGCGCCCGGCGACCTGGACCCGACGTTCGGCGCCGGTGGGATCGTCACCACGGACATCACCGGCAGTAACGATGACGATAGTGCCACAGCCGTCGCCATCCAGGCCGACGGGAAGATCGTCGTCGCGGGGTATGCAGAATCCGGCGCCACGAACGATTTTGCCCTGGCCCGCTACAACACCGACGGAACCCTGGACACGCTGTTCGGGGCTGGAGGGTTCATCACCACCGACTTCTGGTCCGACGACGATGGCGCCAGCGCCGTTGCCATCCAGGCGGACGGGAAGATCGTTGCTGCGGGGTGGACGTACAACGGCTTGTCCTACGCTTTCGCTGTGGCCAGGTACAACACCAACGGGACGCTGGATGTGTCGTTCGGTGGTGATGGGCGTGCCACCGACGATTTCGCGATCGATGACGATAGCGCCAGTGCCGTCGCCATCCAGGCCGACGGGAAGATCGTCGTCGCGGGGAGTGCGTTCACTGGCGCCACGTACGATTTTGCCCTGGCCCGCTACAACACCAACGGGACTCTCGACACGTCGTTCGGGCCAGGCGGGCATGTCACGACGGACTTCGCCGGTGAAGACGACTACGTCTACGGCATCGCCATCCAAGCCGACGGCAAGATCGTCGCCGTGGGGTTGGGTGGCACCGGCCTCTTCGATTTCGTGCTGGCGCGGTACAACGCCAACGGAACGCTTGACCCGTCGTTCGGGACCGGAGGGCTGGTCACAGAAGACTTTGCTCCCGGCTTCGGTCGTGCCCATGCCGTTGCCATCCAGGGCGACGGGAGGATCGTCGTCGCAGGGGCCGCCGGCGGCGGCATCAGTTTTACTCTGGGGCGGTACAACGCCAACGGAACGATTGATACGACATTCGGCACGGCGGGGACAGGGATCGTCACCACGGACTTCGGATCCGATCTTAGTGAGTCTGCCGAAGCGGTCGTCCTCCAGGCCGACGGGAAGATCGTCGCTGCAGGGGGCGGGGTTAATCTGTTTTCTGATAACTCGTTCCTCGTGGCCCGCTACAACGCCAACGGGAGCTTGGACGCGTCGTTCGGGACCGGGGGGATGGTCTCCACCGGCCCGAACGGCCTTGGCCACGACGTTGCTCTTCAGGCCGACGGCAACATCGTTGCCGCGGGGTTTTCAGGCGCTATTGGCGACTGGAGTTTCACCCTGGCGCGGTATCTGGGCGATGGCGGCGGAGGGGGCGGCTGTCCTGGCGACACCGACGGCGACTTCATCGAGGACAGCTTGGAAGCTCCATTCGGACGCTTCGAGGACGACTCAACGACGCCGCCTACTACAGGCGAGATCGTGACCCCCGGGGATCAAGACGTTTGCATCACCAACGCTCCGGGCACCGATGGCGTGTTTGCTGAATCGCTTGGCACGATCGGCGGAGGCACTAGTGCGGCCAGGTTCAACGTCATCTGCAGCGCAGGAACCGCGTCTGATTTCCAGCCCGGCTCCGTAACCGCGGGCAATTGCATCACGATGACGTGTCGAACGCTCATCAGTGGCAAGGTCGAAGCGGAGGTCCGCAATTCGTGTACGTCCGCCGAATCGGGCGGTACCGCTGCCGCAGAGTTCGCCGCTCCGAGCGACATCGAGGTCGACATCCTGTCTGACGGCGTGGTCGTAGGGACGGTCGTGCTTCCCGAGCCGGAGACACTGCTGTATAGCCAGTCAACGTTGGAAGTGACCGCGCCGCTGTCGAACAGCACCACGCTGATTGTGGTAACAGCCTCGGGTGACGAACTCGCGATCGCTCCCGGTGAGACCTTGGTCTTGCCGCCGCCATTGACCATCCCGGCCGTCTCCGAATGGGGCATCGTCATTCTCTCGCTGCTGCTGCTCACGGGGGTCACGCTTCAGTTGCGGTGGCGGGCGGCGGCAACGTAGGCGACGCACCCGCAATCAACGCGCGGCGGATCGATCCGATAGCGGCGATGATCAGCATGCACGGCGCAAACAATCGGCGTTGCAGGGGGAACACACCGCAACGCCGATGTCGTCCTGAGCAGGACGATTCGTCCGTCATCTTAATTAATCCGCTGCGGGAATACAATCGGCCAGCCGTCGCGGTATTTGGGAAATCCCGGGGGAAGTCGTCCTGCCGGGGGGATCAGGCACGGTTCCCGGCCTGTCACCCCGGGGATTTCGCTAGCAAGTGGAATCATCGCGGCGGACCGTTCAGGCGGTTCGCCGCGTTTGTCGTTGCGAGAGACGCCGTCTCAGCGTCCATCACAGAAATCCCAGAAGCTGCTGGATCCCTCCAAAGCGCAAATACCGCCGCGCAGCGAACGGGGCGGGAGGACATTGTCCGCCCGCCCC
>JAJDDR010000114.1 GCA_029260255.1 Phycisphaerae bacterium | reverse complement strand
CACCACTTCGCGAGATCGTCAACGCGACGGAAGCCACCAACTCACAAGCGCGAGCGACGGCAAGCAGTCTCGGACTACGCCCCACTTGCTTGCATGCGTGATTCCCGCCAATAGAATGCGTCAAACCGGAACGGCGGGCGACGGTCTGCCGAGCGACCCGGTGTGCGTCACGTCTTCACCTATGCGTGGCGTGCTCCGGGCCGACTCCGGGGAATAGGTGAATCATGCCGACCAGACGACAGCCTCGAACCAGTAAGAAACAGGCCAAACCATCCGTGTCGAAGAAACGCCGTTGTGGCGCGACCGACGGAAACGTCGTGGAGAGCACGCCAAACTGCTGCGTGACGCGGAGAAGGTGCTTCAGGGACGACGACAGGAGCTTCGGCGTTCGGTATCCGAGGTGTGGCAACAGTACCTGAGACTTCTCCCGACTCCGGGCATGCGGCGTCTCGCCAGGATGTACCGCCAGGCTTTCAGTCGCTTCGTCCGCAGCCGCGACTTCGGCGTCCCGGAGGTCTTTGCCGATGCCATCATTGCCAAGATCGGTGGGATACTGCTGGAATCGCCGGACTCGTTCGGCTTGCACGACTACCCCGCGGCCGTCGCGCAGTACGACAGCGATGGCATGTTTGGGCCAGCGCATCGGGAGCCTACGGATTCGGAAATCGAACACCAGTGTTCGGTCAAGCACTTGGTCGAACAGGAACACGGCCTCCGAGCGGTGAAGCCACTCGAACCGGCGCAGAATGTATGCGAGCCGGACATGGAGACGCGGCTGCGCGTGGCTGCGGAAGTCCTGCGTGAGGCGAAGGCGGCGGCGTGAGCAGCGATGCGCGTGTCAGCCGGTAGGTCGTGGTTCTCCGCGCGATGCGATGCCGAGAAACGGCGCTATCCCTCTGACCCGACAACGCCGTCGTGCTTGGCGAGCAGATCGGCGACGTCTCCGGGGTCGAAAGACACATCCCACACCCACTTGCCGAAACCGCCGTGTTGGTTGACGGCTTTGACCCACTCGTCGAGGAATTCCCGCTTGGTCTTGTTCTGCTGGCTGTCCTGCCCCTTGACCTCCAGAACGAGCACGGTGCCGTTTGACAGCCGGATCAGGAAGTCCGGGCGGTATTTTCTCACGACGCCCTTGTAGACGTACATGATCTCGTAGCCGAGGTGGTCGTTTTTCACCCACGCGGCGACCAGCTTGTTGCGCTCCAACTCAAACGCCTCCGTCGCTTCCCAGGTGCTGTCGTACACGCAATGGCTGATGTGGGACCGCTTCGTCACCTCGCACGGCTTGCCCGTGTACCACACCCGCATGTCCGCGGTCGAGCGGATCGGATGCTCGCTGTCAAAGACCGGCTCCAGTGACTCGGTGTTCTCGAACCGGATCGCTTTCCAGATGTGGTGAACCACCTTCGTCATGCTGAGTGTAATGATGATCCGCCGGCGCACGTCGTCCTGGTTGAACAGCGGCGGGTTGATGATGATCCGATCCGACACGATGACCTGCTCAACCAGACCGAACAACTGCGCAAGCAGGGACTCCTTGTTGCCTTTCCATCCCGGATTCATCTGGTCATAGATGTCCCGTGCCGTCTCGAAGACCACCTTCTGCATCCGGAATTTCTTTCCGAGCGATTCCAGGTCGATCTCGGACAGCCGCGTGATGTCCGGCTTGCCGTCCACGACCGGGGCGAGCTCCGCCACCGTGGCGATGTCCGCGCTGTTGATCTCCAGCGGTTTCACCTTGTCGAGGTCGAGATGCAGCCGAGGGCGGTACACGTGGTCGATGCGGACGACGTTCGGCCAGGAAATCTCATAGTCGCGTTTCTCCGGGACAGGCTCGATCCTGGTCTTGGGAGGCGGCGGTGGCGGAGGCGGACCGTCGCCACCCTCGTGCGGAAGGAAGGTGAACGGGACGCCAAAGATGTTGACATACTCCGACTCGAACAAGCCGGAGTCCTCGTTGACCTCGTACGATGTCCGCCGCAATCCACGACCGACGACCTGTTCGCACAGAAGTTGGCTTGAGAACGCACGCAGCCCCATGATGTGGGTCACGGTCTTGGCGTCCCAACCTTCGGACAGCATCCCGACCGAAATCACGTTCTGGATGTCCGCCCCGGGCTTGCCCGCCTGTCCGACCGTGTCAACTTTCTTACGCAGAAGCTCGGCTTGCTGCTGCTTGGTCAGCTTTCTCGGCGCCTTGCCGTCGTCATCGGCGTCGTCGCCGTCATTTGACGCCAGCGCCGTTGCTTCGTCCTGCGCCTCGGCGGTTTCCAGGACCTTCGAGTCGATGTGCAGCGTGCGTTCGGCGTTGGCCAGTTCGTCGATTCTGATCTTGCCGTGGTCGAATGCGTACTTGATTCGCGCTGCCGTCTCTGTCCGGTTTGCGACCGTAATGATGACGGGCGGAACTGTGTGCCCCCGCTTGTGCCACTGAGTCGAGGTCTCCAACCAGTCCTTGCCAAGGAGGTAGTAGCCATTGGTGACCAAATCGGGCAGCGGCTCATGCTCCTCGGCCTTGCGGTTCAGATCGTTCTTGACCTCGTCGTCCATGTAAATGTGGTACAGGCGCGACTTGTACTCCTTGGTCAGCCTGCCATCGTCACGGACAACCACGCGCGGCGTTTTCACCAGCCCGGCCTCGATGGCATCGTTCAAGCCAAAGTCGCTGACGATCCAGCCGAACAGAGCCTCGTCGTCCGCCTTCTTTCCGGACGGCGCGAAGGGCGTCGCCGAGAAGTCGAAGCAGGTCAGAATTCCACGCGCCCTGTGAATCCGGTCCAACCCGCCGACCCACTTCGTCGCCTCGTCGATGTCGGCTCGACTCACGCCCGCGACCTTTGATCCCGAGGGGACGCGCCAAGCGTGGTGCGCCTCGTCGTTGATGACGATCATGTTGCGAGCGCTGGCCATCTCGCCCAACACTCCACGCACATACGCCTCGTCGCTCTTGGCTCCGCGCTTGTCCACGCCCTTCTTCTTGGCGATCTTGTCGTCGGTCTCCCAATTCAGCGCATGCCAGTTGCGGACGAGGATGTTGCCCTTCCTGAGCTTTTCATGCAGCCCGGCGGGCAGAATGTTGAACTCGTCGTAGTAGTCGCCGCCCGGGTTGTCCGGAACGAGGACCTGCAGCCGGTTACGCACCGTCAGCCCGGGCGCAACGACGAAGACGTTCTTGCTGTACCGCTTGTCCTGCGGGTAGGTCACCTTGTTCAGAACCTGCCACGCAATCAGCATGGCCATCACGATCGTCTTGCCCGATCCGGTCGCCATCTTGGCGCAGAGGCGCGTGAAGTCGCCGCCGTCACTGGGAATGTCGATACCCTGACGTTCGGCTGGCGACGCCTCGGTCAACCAGATCAGCGTCTCGATGCTCTCAAGCTGGCAGAAGAAGAACCGCCGATCCTTGCGCTCTTCCGGGTCTCGCCAGTGTCCCAGAAGCCGCTTGGTGATTCCCGTCACGCCCGCGTACCCGGCCTCGCGCCAGGCGTCCACGCGCGGGCGAATCTGGTTGACCAGCGGCAGCTCAACGAACACGCCGGGGTCGTCGAATGCCTTGGAGCCGGGCGTCGCCACGATGTACCCGGCCGGACGCCGCCCGTCCTTGCGCTCGAACATGCGGATTTCCCGGTCGTAGCCCCAGTACGTGGACGGTTCCTCGTACGGGGAGTTGATAATGAGCTGGTCGATTTGGAACTTGCGCTTGGCCATGACCTCTCAATGTTCTCTCGTTGCAGGACTTAGAACCGATGCTACGTTGCGGCTCACGGCTGCACCTCAAAACCGCTTGTGGCTCATCGTTTGGAAACGGTGAGCCACAATCGGCTTTGTGTCGCACGGCTGATCCTCAAAACGCCTCCTGCCCTTCGGCGATGTTCAGCAGCTCTGGAAACAGCAGAATTGCCGTCCTTCGCCCGGCCGCCTCACGGATGACCCGCAGCAATCCCTCGTCTCGGAATACCTTGAGAATACGCTTGGCCGACGGCTGCGGCATACCGGACTCGGCCACGAAATCCGACGACGCGAAGACCGGGCGATCAAACAGGAAGTCCAGCGCCCGCACCGCATGCTGCGAGTGCGTCTTCTCGACGACCCAGCCCTTCTTCGCCTCGTACAAGTTCAGGATGTCCTTGGCCCGGCGTGTGTTCGACTGCGCTTGCGCCGTCAATGCCCGCAGAAAGAACCTACACCAGCCTGTCCAGTCGCCGTCGCGCGAGACCGCCAGCAGCCGCTCGTAGTATTCCTCTCGTCGGACTTCGAGGTACGCGCTCAGATAGAAGGTCGGCGCCGCCAGCAGCTTGCGTTCAAACAGAAACAGCGGGATGAGCATTCGTCCCAGCCGCCCGTTGCCGTCCAGAAACGGATGCAACGCCTCGAACTCGGCGTGGACAATCGCCAATTGCACCAGAGCGTCCGGTTCCTTGCCGTTCAGATACTTCTCCCACGCTGCCATGCCGTCGGGAAGGTTACCCGCGCCAATCGGAACGAACCGCGCCTCTTCCTCCGTGCAACCGGGCGGACCGATCCAATTCTGTATCTTCCGGTACTCGCCGGGCGCACGGTTCTGGCCGCGCACGCCCTGCATCAGCGTTTCATGTGCTGCCCGAATCAAGCGCCCGGACAAAGGCAGCTCCGCCAGCTTGTCCTTCGCCTGGCGAATGGCTTGGCGGTAATTCAGCACTTCATAGATTTCGGCGGTCTTTCGCTCATCGGTCTCGCCCGGATCGTCCTTGGCCTCGAACTCCAGAACCTCCGTCATGGTTGCCTGTGTTCCCTCGATCCGGCTCGACAGGACGGCCTCCTGCGTAGTCAGCGGTGAGAGCAGCACTTCGGCGTTCGGTATCGCGCTGAGCACACCGTCGTAGCGCGCAATCGCCGCGCTGGCCGGGCCAAGCAACGGGACAAGTTGAAGCCAATCCAGGTCGGACGGCGGAAACGCGCCGCGATGATACCGCACAGGCCCCATTATCCGGTCTCCACGATCTTCAAGCCTTCAATTCCCCGCTCGTCGATCCTCGGTTCCTGCCTACTCACACTACCGCCTCACGCGCCTATCGCCACTGCGCCGGGCGTCTCAACACATAGCCATCCGGCTTAGCCACTTCATCGGGGAACCGGGCAGCTTCGAGTTTTTCCGCCGAAACGGTCAGCGATGAGTGGGCTGCCCGTTTCAATTGGACGGAACCTCTCCCCGGCGGAAAGCAGACTACAAGTCGCTTTCGTGGAAACCGTCGCCGAATCGAGTTCATGGGAGGAACCAGGTCGGAGTCGGCAGACAGGATCAGCGCAACGTCGAAGCGGTCATCGAAGGCATCGTCCAACATCTCGGTCGCAATTTGAACATCCGTCATCTTCTCTTCGTGCGTCCGCCACGACGCTTGGCACGATCGGCACCGAACGTCCTTGCCGAGAAAGTGGCCCTCGAAGATATCAAAGTCGGAGAGTGTGTTTAACGCCTCCAGGAAGTCGGATTGCCGTTTGCGCTTCTGATCAAGGGAACGCCGCCGATCCCGGGCATCCCCCGCGCGCCCGCCCGCGATCCGCGCGGTAAAGTACTTGGTAACGACCAGTTGCTGATCCGGGCGCAGTAGGCTCTCCGCGAGGGCCTGGATGTTCAGCCAGTAGCAACGGCGCAAGCCCGACTCGCGCAGCCCAAAGTACAGGTTGAAACCGTCGATGTACGCGATAACGCGCCGTTTTCCAGCCACGAACGCCTCTTTTTTCTGATTTCGCATTGACGAACCGACCGATGGTTTCTATCGTATTCTGTGGTAAACCCCCCCGGAGATAGCATCTCCGGGCCGATCACCCGGTTGGCTCTCGGGCTTTCCGGGTGCTTCGCTATCCGGGTCGATTCAGTCCGCCACTATCATCCTATCTCCACGATCTTCAGGCTCTCAATACCGCG
Organism: Phycisphaerae bacterium; assembly: GCA_029260255.1. Taxonomy (GTDB): domain Bacteria; phylum Planctomycetota; class Phycisphaerae; order UBA1845; family UBA1845; genus OFTM285. The sequence goes on along the minus strand of JAJDDR010000114.1, from coordinate 5,285 downwards.
GTCGTCGATGATCTTCACCGCCGCGCGCTTGTGGTCGCCCGGCGCGAACGGCAGCGAGATCGTTCCCCGGTACGCTTCGATCAGTTCCTCGTCGATCTCGGCCTTTAGGTTCTTCGCCAGTCGGGACCAGCCATCCTTCGCGCCGGCCATCGGGAAGAACACCTGCGACGGGTACAGGCTGCGACCGTCGTAGTCCGTGTCCAACATCCACATGGCGATCTTGCTCGTGTCGCCGCTTTCGATCTTGCCCTCAATCGGGTTGTAATAGTCGAAGCCGCAGACCTCGATGCGAATCTTGCCCTTGTCGTCGCCGTCCTTGACCTTGCGAACCTGAACATCCGGCTGGCCAATCATCCAGAACGACTCGTTGCTCGAGCGCTTCTTTTTCAGGTCGTCGGTCAGCAGGTCGGTGTTCATCTGTACCTTGAGCAGCGTGATCCCCGGCCAGTTGGTCTCGTCGATGTCCTTGGCCGCTTCCGGGTCGAATTGGAACGACGCGAACACGACCATCTTCGGCTTGGGCTTGAGTAGCTGCGCCTCTTCCAGCGCCTGCTCGACCTGCCGCTGTTCGAGCGGCGCATGTTCCGGCCCAAACGAGACGACCACCCGCTCCGGCATGTCGCCCGTACTCTCGGCGTCGGCGTGCAGCCAGCGCGTGCCGGATAGGGTCTCGACGCGCGAGAAGTGAATGTGCTGTTTCTTCTTGCCTCGGATGCCGCACTTGAGAAGCTCGTCCCGCCATTCGTCCTGGCGCAGCGTCTCGCCGGATCGTCCAACGGACGAGTCCGCCACGGAAGCGTCACCGCCGTCGACGTTCACATCGACAGGGTTTGTGATGTCGCTCAGCGGCCTGACCGCCGGAGCCGGGACCGCCTCGACCGTGAACGGGCCGGACACGCGAGCCTTGGACTCGTCCACCTTCGGCTGGTCATACAGAGTCTCTTCGGCTGGTGGCTCGTCGTACGCGACCGCGCCGAGCGTGATGTGCGGCACGGTCTTGTATTTGAATCCACTTCCCACTCCTTCGTTTGGGTGCGCTAGGTCGTAGTAGTCAAACACGGGCGTCATCAGTCGCTGTTTGGCCAGCGCGATCGAAACCCTCGATGTGTCGCAGGTGATCCAACGACGCCCCCATTGCTCGGCGATTGTGGCGGTTGTTCCCGATCCACATGTTGGGTCAAGCACTAGGTCGCCGGGGTCGGTGGTCATCAGCAGGCATCTCGCCACCACTTTCGATAGCGTTTGGACAACATATATTTTGCTCTCCCCGTATCCACTGATTTGCGTGTCCTGCCAAATGTTCGTGATCGGCGTTACCGGGTAGTCGTCCAGGTAATTGACAAACCTCAGTGTCTTGCCTTGCGCCATCAGTCGATCCAGCTCAGCTAGGCGCTCGCGGCCACGCTCGGTTACTTTCCAGTGATTCCCGCTCGATGGCAAAAAGGTCTGGCCATTCCAATCAAACGGCTTATCGCTTTCCGAGACGCCAGTGGAGAACATCGGATAAGGCTGAAAAAACTTGGCGCGTGCGGGGACTGTTCCATCGCGCTGCTCCTGCGCGGACAAAGGACGACGAGTTCCATCGGGCAATTCGACCCATGTGTATTGGGTTGCGCCTTCTTCTCCGGGGCTTTTCTCCACGAAGAGCGGCCGGAATTTGCAGGTCGCCCGATCTTTCGCGTACCAGCAGATGTAGTCGTTGATCGTTGGTATAAGCGTAGAGCTTTGGCCGCCCGTCTTCTTGAATACGATCTCCGCAACGAAGTTCTCGACCCCAAACACCTCGTTCAGCAGGCCCCTTATGAGATGCACATTCTCATCTGAGATTTGCACAACGCACGACCCGCTTTCGTGCAGGAGCTTCTGTGCAAGCTTGAGTCGATCACGCAAGTACGTGAGATATGAGTGGATCTTAAGTTCCCAAGTGTCGCGGAAGGCGCGGATCATCTCCGGCTCTTGGGTCAGGTCGTCGTCCTTACCGTCCTTGACGTCGCGCTTGTTGACGAAGGGCTGGAAGTTGCTGCCGTACTTGATGCCGTACGGCGGGTCGATGTAGACCATTTGCACCTTGCCGGCCATGCCTTCCTTTTCCAGCAGGGAGTTCATGACCAGAAGGCTGTCGCCCGCGATCAGGCGGTTGGTCCAGCCCTTGGCGTGCTTGTAGAACTCGATGGCCTCGCGCAGCGGCGGGTTCTGCTCCGGCTGCTCGAACATCGGCAACTGCTCGCCCGACGCCCCCTTGTTGGGGTCGCCTTGCCGGGCGGCCGCCCCGTTGCCGTTGCGCTTGCGGACGGCCGCGATGATCGTACGCGGGTCGATCCGCTCGTGGACATGCAACGAGACGGTCGGCACGTCGAAGCTCGTATGCTCAGCCTTGCCCGCCCAGACGAGTTGCGGGTCGAGGTGCGGGTCGTACTGGTAGGTCGTCTTCTGCCCGGCCTCCGGATCGGTCTCGGGCGTGACCAACCCCACAGGCGGGTTGTTGGCCCGTTTCTTGTCCTTGTGGTCATAGGACTCGATGGGTTTCTTGACGGCCTTTTTCCCGATCGCCTTCGTCTCGGCTTTGTCTTTCCGCCCGCCGGTCCCCTTGGTGACTCGTTTCCGTCCGTCCTTGGCCATGTCGGTGTCCCGTTTTCCCTGCGAACCACGTGTATGGGTCGATCGTAACCGCTTGCCAGCCTCGCTGCCAGCTTGTGCCGGTGGGCGAAGTGCTTGCCCAAGGGTTGCCAATCGGTGACAACCACCGAGAATGGCTGCGGCGGGCGATGACCGTCTTTCGACCGGTTTCGCTACCGTTCGCACATACTTGAATGGCACCCGGGGGTTCACCGGATTGGGCGCGAATTTCCTGTTCTTCAGTTTCTTCAGTGAGTCGGAGAACCACCTCCTGGTGAGTCTTCAGGATGTCACGCTCGACACGGTGCAACACGTTCTCAAGGACCGTGACGTAGGGATAATCGACGGCGTGCGCGCCAGTCGGCTTTCGCATGAGGAGTTAGCCGAGGCGGTTTCCAAGGTGCTCCGGTGGGCGGTAAGGGAAACGAATCGAGCGGGGCGCGACGCCTTGCTGAGAGTGCTCGACGCCCGCGGTCGGGGGCTGTCGGAAGATGAATACAAACAGGCGTGCGACCAGCTCCAACGCTGGAAGCAGTTTCAGACCGATTGGGCGCGGGAGTTCTTCGACGGCTGGGCCGCCGGTGACGACGGCTCGGAACCACACGACAGCTTTCAACAGAAATGGCGCATTGAGGAAGCTGTCGCAGGATCGATCTACGATGCTATTGCCAGCTTGTCAGCGATCAAGGAATTCAACCGACATAGCGAGCCTCCAGAAAACCTCAGCTACTCCGAGGCTGCCGAACTACTTGCCGAGGTTGCCGACATCATGCCCGACAGGAGCCGGATCGGAAGGGAGATTCGCGAGGAGCGCATCAAGCTCACAGAAGACGGGCGGATTACAACGCTAGCCGTGGTACGCCGTGGTCTCGAACTGTTCAGAAAGAAAGCCAAGGCGCGCGGTGCGACGCCGAATCTTGACAAGCACTGTCCCCAATGCGGCGCGGCAACTCATAAGCTGATCGGCACCGCGAAGGTCTGCCACACGTGCTTCGCGAGAGCATACGGCAATCTCTGACCACGAGAGCGTTGTGGTGGTGTGGTCGGTTTCGGCCTGCGGCACTCGTCTCGCGCTCAAGGAACGCCGTTTCCCGTAGCGCCCAAGCGACATACACAGAATCACGCCACTGACCACACCGTGGTCAACATGCCAATCTGCTAATCTGCCCGTCGTTGGTGCGGATTGCTGTTTCTTGCCACGCCCTGTCACGACGCACCACGCGGCCGGGCTGACGGAGTTGTAATCAATGAATGCCGAGCTTCAGAAGATTCTCAAGGGCGACATGGCGGAACGATTCCTGACCGTGATCGAGGTTGGTGAGTTGTTGTCCGTCAGCGCGCGAACGGTTTGGCGCCTGCGCGATAGCGGGCAGTTGCCTCAGCCGGTTCATGTGTCCCGACACCTGCTGCGATGGCGGTTGTCGGACATCGTCGCGTACATGCGGAGCGGCACCGCAGGTAGGGCGACGACCTCAGCCGTGACGACACACGAAGGGCACTGAACCATGCGCGATGACGCGACCGCAATCGACGCCCCGATTCGCCTCGCCCTTCGACCGAAGGAAGCAGCCCAGGCGCTAGGCATCTCGCCCCGTACACTCTGGTCGATCACGGCCGACCAGTCATCAGGCATCCCGTTTGTGCGACTGTCCGCCAAGGCAATCGTCTACCCGACGCGTGAATTGGCGGATTGGCTTACGGATCGGGTCAAGGCAGGCGGACGATGAGCGCCCTGGATGCCGCCTTGGAGTACATCGAGCGCGGCTGGGCACCGGTCCCGATTCCGCACAAGAGCAAGGCTCCGACGGTGAAGGGATGGCCGGACCTGCGCATCGGCGAACACGACGTGGCGGCGCACTTCAACGGGACGCTGCTGAACGTCGGCGTACTGTTGGGGGCGGCATCCGGCGGGTTGGTCGATGCTGACTTGGACCACCTACGAGCGATTGAGTTGGCCGGTGAATTCCTACCCGCTACGGGCGCGGTGTTCGGGCGGAGCAGCAAGCCACGGTCGCATCGGTTGTACGTGGTGACCGACGGCGGCACGGTGACCCGCAAGTGGCAAACCCCCGACAAGTCGATGGTTGTCGAGTTGCGCGGGGACGGATGCCAGACGGTGTTTCCCGGATCGACCCACCCGAGCGGCGAGGCCATCGAATGGGTGAACGATGGCGAACCGGCGACGGTGACGCGCGCCGAACTCGAAAGCGCCGTTGACCAACTGGCGCGCGCGGTGCTCGCCGAGATTGCACCCCCCGACGCAAACCCCGCACCGCGCACCGCGACACCCGGGACGGTGACCGATGCAGCCGAGCGGTGTCGGAAGTATCTGGCCAAGTTGCCCGATGCAGTGGCTGGCCAAAGTGGGCACGATGCGACGTTTCGGGCGGCGGCTGAGTGTTTTCGGTTCGGGTTGGATGATTCACAGGCGGCGGACACGATGGCGCGGTTCAACGCCGAAAAGTGCAATCCGCCGTGGGACGCTGGCGAGCTGCGACACAAGGTGACGTCGGCGCGAGCGCGTGTCTTGGCCGACGATGAATTCGGGATCCGACTGGCCGACAACCGGACGCCGAAGGCCGGCGCCACCCGACGGCCACGGGGTGCGGGTGCCACACCCGTGGCGCCCCCGCGGTGGCAACCGTTCCCCGTCGGCGAGCTTCCGAGAC
>JAJDDR010000113.1 GCA_029260255.1 Phycisphaerae bacterium | reverse complement strand
GACTGGTGGCAGGCAACGAAGGACCTCACTCCCCTCGAAGCGCGCTCCTGGCTGATCGCCCGGGCGACCGTCGAGCAGGCCCAACCGATGATTTCACTGCTCGCACTCGACGGACACGAATCGCGTGCTGTCACGCACCTGCGGGCGTTCCTCAACACCGACAACGCCAAGCTGCGCGTGCGGGTGGTAAGACAGCTCGCCGCCCTCGGCGACCTCTCCGGTGTCGCCCACACCTGCGAACGCCTGCGCGACGGAGCCGCGATCGCGCAGGACGACGCCGAGATCCTCATTGTCTTCGGTGATCGACGGGAGTACAGAATACTGCGCGGAATCATGGAAACGCACCTGGCCGAAGGCGGCAAAGCCGCCGACTCACCCGTGACCGTGATCCTCCGAGCCGCCGCTCGATACAAGGACCAGCGTATGGCCATCCCGCTCTTGGCGCTGGCGCTTGGGGCGGACGACGTGCCCATGAGGCGGGTCCAGGGAATGACCCTCGCCACGGACGCCACGCAAGCCGACGTCGCCGCGTCGCTCATCCAGGAATTGACCCGCCGTAACTTCCGATACGATCGCGCGGCCGAGCACGACCTCAGGCGAAAAGCCATCGCCAGAGTGCGTGATTGGTGGGAGCGCGAGGGCGAAGGTCTCTACGGATACCACTCCGCGCGGCTGAGGCGGGGCGGCGGCATTCGTTGACGGTCTCGATCCGACCCGCACCAATCCGCCACGAATCCTGACACGGTCACCTCGTTGATCCTCTATAATAGACCCGGCGACGGCGCTCCGGAGGCTGATGCGCCGCGCTTCGAAAGCAGAGGAGAACCGACGATGTCACGCCACAGACTTTGCCGCACGCTGATGGGCGTGACGCTGCTCGCATCGTTTCCCGATGGCGCGCAGGCGACCTGGTCGATCGTGATTGCCGACAGCAATACGAGGGAGGTGGCCGTCGGCACCGTCACCTGCCTTGATGCCTTTGACCTGCTGGCGATCGTACCGGTGGTCGTGGTCGGCAAAGGGGCTGCCGCGGTGCAGTCGGCGGGCGACTTCAACGGCATCCGTCGGCCAATCATATTCGAGCAGTTCACGCTCGGAACCGACCCCGAGCAGATTCTCGACATGCTTGCCGGCATCAGCGGGCATCAGCAGCGCCAGTACGGCATCGCCGACACGCAGGGACGGGCGGTGACATTCTCCGGAACCGCCAACGCTCAGTGGGCCGGCGGCGTGATCGGGTGGCACGGTTCGATGGTCTACGCGATTCAAGGCAACATCCTCACCGGTGACTGCGTCGTCCCGGCAATCGAAGAGGCGGTGCTCAACACCGACGGCGACGTACCCGCCAGACTGATGGCCGGGATGGAGGCGGCGCGGCAGGCGGGCGGCGACGGGCGCTGCTCATGCTCGCAGGGGAATCCCACCGGCTGCGGCTGTCCACCGGCCGACTTCACCAAGTCGGGGCACATCGGCGGGATGGTCGTCGCCCGCATCGGCGACGCCGACGATCCCGTCTGCGACGCGGGCGGTTGTGTCGACGGGGACTACTTTATGCGGCTCAACGTGGCGTTTCAGGGCGCGAGTGATCCCGACCCGGTGTTTCAGCTGCGGGATCTGTTCGACGCATGGCGCGCCGACCACGTGGGGCGCCCTGACGCTGTTGGGTCGGTGGTCACCTTCGATCCGCCGCAGATTCCCCCCGATGGCGCGTCGATCACAACCATGGGCATCACGCTCCTGGACTTTGCGGGCGAGGCGATCATCGGCTCGGTTGATTCGATCGCGGTCGAGCACGCTCCGGACAGCGACGGGCGCTCGACGATCGGCGCGCTTGTCGACGAAGGCGGTGGGGTCTACACGATCACGATTACCGCGGGCGGTGTGCCCGGTCTGGATCGCTTCCGCATCATCGTCGATGACGGCATCCGCCCCGTGACCCTGATGCCCGACCCGGCGCTACGTTACTACCCGTTCGGCGACGGGAACTTCGACGGGGATGTTGACCTGGCCGACTTCGAGGCGTCGATCGAGTGTCATTCCGGTCCCGACGCGGACGCGCCGCCGCCGTGCGCGCCGTTTGACTTCGACGGCGACGGTGACGTCGATCGGCACGACGCGGGTGCTTTGCAGCTCGGCTTCACCGGCGATTGTGACGCGGTCATTCTCGTTCAGCCGCAGAACGCGGAAGTGTGCCTGAACGCCACCGCTGTCTTTGAGGTCGTGGCGTCCGGAGTCGATCTCTCCTACCAGTGGTACCTCGACGGCATCGAGATTCCGGATGCGTCGGAGGACACGCTGGTGGTCGAACCCGTTACCCCCGAGGTGATCGGAACCTACTCCGTCCGGGTGAGCGGTCGCTGTCCGACGGTATCCTCGGACGGAGCAGGACTCGCCATACTTGATCCGCCTGCAATACTGGGGCACCCCGAGTCACTGTCCGTGTGTCTCGGCGATTCTGCCGTGTTCAGTGCGTCCGCCGCGGGGGTCGAGCCGCTGTCCTACCAGTGGCGGTTCAACAACGTGGACATGGCCGGCGCGACGGCACCGGTTTTCACCATCGCCGAGGTGCAAGCCGAAGACGTTGGTGCTTACCGCTGCCGCGTCACTGATGGGTGTGGTCGAGCCGCGTTCACCGATTCCGCGGGACTGGGCACGCGCGACGCGGTCTTCACCCTTCAGCCGTCCGGCGGTGAAGTCTGCTCCGGCGGGACTATTTTCCTCCTGGTCAGCGCGACGGGGACCCCGACGTACCAGTGGTTCCACGACGATGAGCCCATCGCCGGGGCGACGGGCACGGTGCTGATCGTATCGAACGTCTCGGCTTCCGACGCGGGCGTCTATCACGCGGTCGCCACCAACGACTGCAACGCCGTCGCTTCCGATGACGCCGTCATGGACGTGATCGATTGCGAGTGACCGACCGGAGCGCGTGAGTTGTCCGAGAGGGCCTCAGGTATTCGGCGATGAGCCCGGCTCGGCGACGAGAAGGTAGATGGGGCCACGGCGCAGGACACGGGTGTTGGAGAGTTCCGCTTCTTCGCAAAGCTGTTTGATGCCGGATGCGTTGTAGAAAAAGACCGGACAGCCGCGCGCGTTCAGCCACGCGCGGCGCAGCGCGACGCGAAACGCCCACCGGGCGGGAAACGTGGCGATGAGCAGGCCGCGAGTCATTCCGCGTAGGTGCCGGAGGACGGGTAGAGGGTCTCGGACATAGTCGAAAAATCCGTTGGCGATCACCCCGTCGAACGGCTCGTCCGGCGAAAACGCCAGAACGTCTGAATGCACGAATTGGAAACGGGTCTCGAATCCCTCCGCCAGAGAGAGGCGTTCCGCGATCTGCAACATCCGCTCCGACAGATCGAGACCGACCACCTCGGCCGCGCCGAGTCGCGCAAGCTCGATGCCGTATCGCCCGGAGCCGCACCCCACGTCGAGTATGCGTTTGCCCTTGACCGGACTCAGCGCGTCGATCGTGAAGTGAAATCGCTGTTGGATGTTCTTGCGGCCATATCGGTCGAGTAGACGCAGAGCGATGTTCTTGCGGCCACTGTATATCCCGTCGAAAGACTGGGCGTTGTGATCGAAAAACCGTGCGATGCGTTGCTCTTCGCTCATTGGTTCAGTATCGCCCGAACGGTGCTGAACGGAAACTCGTCGATCAGTCTGCCGAGTCTGCCGGCGGTCTTCGCCAGTCCGTGGTAGTGCCGGAAGCGCAACGCCACCGGCAGCGGGATCCGTGGATGCCCCGGGTCGAGCTCCCACGGATGAAGGTAGAACATCACGGGCTCACCTCGGTCGTTCAGACGCTTGAACATGCCGCGGACGAGGGCGTACGGTAGCAATCGGAAGTACGCACCGCCCGCAAAGGGCAGGTTGATGCCGGCCAGCCGAAACGTCGACACCGGCCATTCCCGCAAACCCTCCAGCGCATCGTATGCAAATCGAGGCGCGTCGGGAATGCCGTATCGATGGTTCACCACGGGAAAGATGCTCGAATCGTAGGCCATTCCCAGCTTTTTCAGGATCGGCAGTGCCCAAAGCGATTGCCTTGTTATGGAAAAACAAGGCGCGCGATAGCCGCGAACCGGTGCCCCGATTATGGCGGAAAGCGTTGACACGTTCCGGCTGACGTCGGACTCAAACTCCGCCGGGGTCTGCTGATAGACGAAGCGGTGCTCCTGCCCGTGCGAGGCGATCTCGTGCCCCAGCGCGTGCAATTCCGCGACCAACTCCGGATGCCTGTCCGCGACGTGTCCCAGCACGAAGAACGTCGCCTTCGTGCCGGACGGCTCCAGCACGTCGAGCGTGCGCCGAACCGCGCCGGTGATGCGGTCCTCGAAGCGATGCCACTGCGCCGGGTCCGGTTCCAGGCAGTGATACCAGTCTTCAACGTCGATGGTTAGCGCGTTCATGGGCAGTTTTGCAGGTCTGCATCAAACGGCGGTAGCACCGCCAGACGCGGCGTGTTCCGCGAAGAACGGGGCGATACCCTCTTCGACCATTCGCCTCACCGCCTCCTCGCGCGGGTGTGTCGGGTCGAAGTAAAGCGCCTGCACATGCTCTTCATCCGCGATCACGAACCGAAGGTCCAACCAGGCCACGCCGTGCCGGGAGCATTCGCGCGTCAGGACGGGGCGATACGGTCCCGCCGCCATCGATCGGTCCGGCCAAACCAGGACCATGACCGTGGCTCCGAGTTGCCGGACGTCGGCCAGCAACGCCTCGATGCGTCGAGCGTAGTGTTCCAGCCAAGCCTCGTCCGCCTCGTCCGACTTCGTCGTCGCGTGCGCCGGTTTCGGAAGAGCTTTGAGGCACAGTCGGTAAACGTGACGCCCAAAGCCGGTGTCCAGAAAGAAATTGTAGAGCGCCAGACGCCGCAGCGTGTTCTTGAGTCGAACGCGCCGCACGATGCGCGCGTTCTGATCGTCATCGAGCTGATCGCCGGGCCAACTGGGTCGCTCGTTGAAACAGTACCCCAAGAGGATGACGTCCGGACGAACGCCGTCCCGTGCCAACTGCGACAGACGCTGTCGGACGAGGGCGAGGTTGTACCCGTTCGTCCCCGCGTTGCGTACGTTCCACTTGCCGGGCTGGATCCTATCCAGGGCTCCCTGCAACACGGCCGGGTAAGCCTCGTCGTCGGAAAGTGAGTAGCCGAACGTTACGGAGTCACCGAGGCACAGCACGGTGCGCGCCGACGCGGCGGGGTGGGCGTCGCGCGGCACGAGTCGAAGACCGTGCTCGATGGTCGTCATACGCCGGTTCGTACCGTCGGCGAGCGCGCTCTGATGCGGCTCCGGGCGCCACAGCACTTCCAGCGAGCTTTCGTAGGAGATTCGCTTGCCGTAGCCAAACAGCCGAAGCGCGATCTCCGCGACGAACACCGCCGTGACGAGAATCCACCAGATGTTCGTCACGAAGCGGTGACCTCCCACCGCAGCAGCATGACCGCGAACACCCCCAGCAAGACCGTCGCCCCCGACACGATTGCCAACTGACCCGTCGATGACACGACCGGCATCACCCGCGCCCCGCCGGCGAACATTGCCCCCGCGGTCCACGCGACCGCCACTGTCTGCCGCCGCGACAGACCCGCCGCCTGCAACCGGAGCGAAAAATGGTCCGGGCTGCCCCGGTACCACGGTAGACCCTTGCGTGTACGCACCGCGATCAGAAACGCCAACTCAAACAACGGGACCGCCAGAATCAAGCACGCCACGCCCAGGTAAGGCCAACCCGGCGCGCTGCGACCGCCGGACAGGATCATCGCGGCCGCGAGAAAGCCGAGAAAATGGCTGCCCGCGTCGCCCATGAAAATCGACGCCGGCGGGAAATTGAACACCAGAAAGCCCGCACACGCCCCGGCTGCGGCCAGCGCGAAAGGCGCGAGCGAAGCGTCAAGCCAGGCGATGACCAGGAAGACCACGACGGACAAGCCGCCCAACAAGCCGTCGCACACGTCCGTCAGATTGAACGCGTTGACCAGAACGAGAATGCACACGACGGAGATCGCGCCGTCGATGAATGCGCCACCGGTGAACGGGTAATCCACACCCATCATCACTGCCACTACCGCAATGACCGTCTGAAACGCGAATTTCGCCGACGCCGAATACTGCCGAAGATCGTCCGCAACACCCAGCACAAGAAACAGCGCCGCTGGCAGGAGATACGGCATTGACGCCGCCCGAACAATGATCGGCTGATCCGAAGTAAGGATCATTCCCGCCGCGACCGGCGTCAAGCCGAACGCGATGCCGACACCGCCGAGATACGCCACCGGCGTCGTGTGTTGCGGGACGATCGGGTTTGGCTTGCTCACCATCCCCCAGCGAAACGCCAGACGCCGAACCGACCACGTGCCCAGCGCGCCGAGACCCGCGGCCACGGAAAACGACATCACACACATCGTCTCGGGGGCAAAGTGCATTACGCCACCCGGCTCGACCGGTCGTCCCCGGAAGCGTCGCGCCCGCCCGATCCGAGTTGCGACGCAACGCCTCGTCCGACGGCGATGCCGTCACGCATGACCTGCGCCATCGACGAGTACTCCCACCGGCCGTAGCGCCCGACGGTCATCACATCGTGCTCGCGCAGAAACGCCCGAGCGCGTTTCACCACTTCCTGACTCTCCGGAGTGAACACCACGTAGGCTGGGTCGGCCACCAGCAGGTGCGCGTCCACGATCTCGCAGTTTTCCGGCAACACGCCGACGCGTTCGACGTCGGCGCGTACCTCGCGCAAGACCTCTGCCTCGCTGCGCATGGGAGCGTCCGCCCGCTCGGTAATCTCCGCCATCAGTCCCCACCCGTCGGCCGGCGCGGTTTGTGGATCGAATTCGTGCATGTAGATCAACCGCGTGAACGATACGGTCTCATCTGCGTAGTAGCACCAGTGTCCGCACGCCTCAGGTCGCGGACCGCGAACGCTGAACGCCGCGGTGCATACCCGATTGTGCTCCAGAGCTCTGCAGGCATCGCGTAGATCGGGCGGGGCTTGCCTGCAGCGCAAGACCGTCTGCGGCAGAGGCAGCGTTGAAATGCACACGTCGCGAAAACCGAACTGCCGGCGGCGATCCCCGTGCGTAACCGTGACCGTCCGCGACGCGAGATCGATTCGCTCCACGCCGTGGTTCAACAGCAGATTGGGCGCGTGCCGCGCCATCTCTCTGACGATGACCTCGATTCCCCTCACCGGTGCTTCCTGCGCCGGCCGGGGATACCACCCGCGCGTGTTGTACGGCGCGAACTCCGGCGACCCGCCGATCGCGCCGTCGAGAACGCGCTCGAAATCCGGGTGTGTAATCGTCCAAGTAAAGCCGGCCGGCGCCAGAGTTGCGAGCGGTCGATGCCACAACTTCCGGTTGTACGGAAAAAGAAACGCTTCGCACATTCCACGCCCGAACGTCTGAAGCAGCAATTCCTCGAAGTTCCCGGGTGGGTCCTTGTGTGTCGAAAAGGTCGCCTCCGCGAGGTCCCCAACGCATCGAAGCACGACGTCTCGCCGGAGCCCCGCGAGGTTCATCTGAAACGGAAAACGCACACGCCCGGAGAGTGTCTCCACCCACGCACACGGCGGACACGGAGCCAAGCTGTCGCCCAGCAGCGGGCGGACCAGCGCCTCCGTCTCATCATCTTGAAAGTGAAGGATGTGAAGTGTGTGGTCGAACCAGAACCCGTTGAAACACGCGGTGCGCACCAGCCCGCCGGGCCTACTGTTCCGCTCCAAGACCAGCGCATGTTCACCCAGTTCGCTCGCGGCCGCAAGACCAGCAACGCCACCGCCCAGGATGAGGACATCGTGTTCCCGCTTCATTCCACGCTCCCACGGACCGAGTTACCGGGACGCCGAAGTGCAGCCGGACCACTCGCGCTGCACGCCGCAGTCGTGGTCGCAACGAGACCGACAACCACAGGCCCCGCACGTGAGTGTCGCAACTCGCCCCGACGCGCGGCGTCGAACCAGCCATCACTATATCAACGCCCGCGGCCGAATTCAAAGCCATTCCGCCGCGCGCACCGCTTGCCTCGCATGACAAACCGGTGAATCGCCCTCCACGGCCGATGACACTCACTCAATTGATTCAAGGACCTTATCGGAGTCGCGGCGGCGGATAGTTACAGGCGCTCTTCTAATTACGCAGTCTGAAGATGCGTCATCTTCGCCCGGATTTCCAGCATCAGCGCGTCGAACGAGTCGACGAACGCCGAAACACCCGCGGCGAGCAACTCGGAGGTCGCCACCTCCATGCTGATGCCGGCCGACTCGATGTCGGCGATGTGTTGGCGGTAGATGTCCACGTTCTTGTCGATGGTGACGTCCGCGGTGCCATGGTCTTGCACTGCGTCAATCGTCGCCAGCGGCAGCGTGTTCACGGTATCCGGACCGATGAGCGTGTCGACGTAAAGCGTGTCGAGGTAGGTGGGGTTCTTCGTGCTGGTGCTCGCCCAGAGCGGACGCTGAACGCGCCCCCCCCGGTTCCGCATCGCGTTGAAGCGCTCACCGCGGAACACCTCCTTGAAACGCGCGTACGCCAGCTTGGCGTTGCCGATGGCCGCCTTGCCGAGCAGGAGGGCGTTGTCGGTGCCGCCCGCATCGATCATCGCGTGGAGCTTCTTGTCCACCAGCGTGTCGACGCGACTGACGAAAAACGACGCGACCGACGCCGTGCGCGATACGTCGCCCCCCGCGTCAGCCAGCCGTTCCAGACCGCGAATGTAAGCCTCCATCACCTTGGCGTACATTTCGAGCGAGAAAATCAGCGTGACGTTGACGTTGATGCCCTCACCGATGAGCGTCTCTATCGCGCCCACGCCTTCCACCGTTGCGGGCACTTTGATGAAGACGTTCGGGCGATCAAGAAGCTGAAACAGATGACGCGCCTCGGCCACCGTACCCTGTGCGTCGTGCGCCAGATGCGGGTTGGCCTCGAGGCTGACGTACCCGTCCACGCCGTCTGTCCTGTCATAAACGGGTCGCAGCAGGTCGGCCGCGTCGCGGACGTCTTCCACCACCAGCGATTCATACACCGCCGCAGCGTCCGCACCGGCCGCCACAAGCGCCTCGATCTTCGGGTCGTAATCGTTGCTCTTGGAAATCGCCTTGTGGAAGATCGACGGGTTTGACGTCATGCCGACGATTCCGGCGTCGATGAACCCCTGCAACTGCCCCGTCTCGATCATCGATCGGCTGATGCTGTCACACCAGACGGACTGCCCCAACGCCAGAATCTGCTCGATACGGGTACTCACAACGTGCTCCTTGCTTCTCTTGTCGGCTAGTTGCGCGTTGCATGCAACGCGCGACTGTGAGTTCCTCCCGAGCCGCGGACTGAAGTCCGCGGCTCGGAGTCCCTAGTTCACAATGCCTTGAACGGCGACCCGTTCGACGAGCTTCTTCGCCCGCGCCGCGACGTTCTCCGCCGTGAACCCAAACTTCTGCATCAACACATCGATCGGCGCGGACTCGCCGAAGCGGTCGAGCCCGATCGACACCCCCGCCGGTCCGACGTACCGCGACCAGCCCATGGTCGAGCCAGCCTCGACGGACACGCGGGCCGTGACGCCGCCCGGCAGAACCGACTCCTTGTACGCCGCATCCTGTCGTTCAAACTGCTCCCAGCAAGGCATACTCACGACGCGCGCCTTGATCCCCTCATCCGCCAGTCGCTCCCACGCGCCGATGCAATGCTGAACCTCCGAACCCGTCGCAATCAGAATGACCTCCGGAGTCCCATCGCAATCCGTGAGCACGTAAGCGCCCCTCAGCAAACCGTCGGCCGAACCGAACTTCTTCCGATCGAGCGTCGGCACGTTTTGTCGCGTCAAGACCAGCAGCACCGGACGATCCGTCAGCGGAACGATGTACCGCCACGCCGCCGCAGCCTCGTTGGCGTCGCACGGGCGGATCACGTCGATGTTCGGCATCGCTCGGAATGATGCCACGTGCTCCACGGGCTGATGGGTCGGACCGTCCTCGCCGAGCCCGATGCTGTCGTGCGTGAATACGAATATCGACGGCAGCTTCGACAGCGCGGCCAGCCGAATCGCCGGTCGGCAGTAGTCGGTGAACGTCAGAAAGCTCGAACCGAACGGCCGCACCTTCGAGTGGGCAAGCCCGTTCATTACCGCGGCCATCGCGTGCTCGCGAACGCCGAACGCGATGTTCCGCCCGTCGTGGGCCGTCCGCGCGAACAGGACGGAATCCGGGACCTTCGTCTTCGTCGAACCGACGAGATCGGCCGATCCGCCTATCATCCACGGAACGCGCTTCGCGATCGATTCGAGCACCTTGGCACTCGATCCGCGGGTGGCCGTCCCCTTGGCGTCCGCATCGAAATCAGGGATGTCTGCGTCCCAATCGTCGGGAAGCGCACCCGCCTGCATCTGCCGCCATCGTTCGGCCAACTCCGGGTGTGCACCGGCAAACGCGTCAAATCGCTGCTGCCAGTTACCGTGCAATTCGGCGCCCCTTCGCTTCGCTCCCTCGGTCATATAACGTTGAACTTCCGCCGGGACCATGAAATGCCGGTCAGGGTCCCATCCGTACGCTTGCTTGGTCAATCGGATCTCGTCAACACCCAGCGGTTCGCCGTGGGCCTTCGCCTTGCCCGCGCGGTTGGGGCTGCCGAATCCGATCTGGCTCTTGACGACAATCAGAGAAGGACGATCGGACTCCGCGCGCGCCGCCTCAATCGCGACGTGTAGCGCGTCCAGGTTGTTCGCGTCGCTCACGTGCTGGACATACCACCCATACGCCTGAAACCGCGCCGCCACGTTCTCGGAAAACGTGATGTCCGTGGACCCGTCGATTGATATGTCGTTGCTGTCGTAGATCCACGTCAGGTTGCCCAGACCCAGGTGCCCCGCAAGCGAAGCCGCCTCGCCCGCGACGCCCTCCATCATGTCGCCGTCGCCGCACAGAGCGTAGATGCCGTAGTCGACGATCTCGTGTCCGGGGCGATTGAAATACGCCGCCGCCCACCGTTCGGCGATGGCCATGCCGACGCTCACCGCGACGCCCTGTCCGAGCGGGCCCGTCGTCGTTTCGACCCCGCCGATCAGCGTGGACTCGGGATGCCCCGCGCACTTGCCACCCCACTGCCGGAACGAACGAATGTCATCGAGTGACACTTCGTACCCGGTCAGATGCAGGCAGCTGTACAGCAGCATGGACGCGTGCCCCATCGAGAGCACGAACCGGTCCCGGTTGGGAAACGCAGGAACCGCGGGGTCGTTACGCAGAAAGCGGTCCCACAGGTCGTACGCCGTGGGCGCCATGCCCATGGCCGCACCGGGGTGCCCGCTGTTTGCCTTTTGGATCGCGTCCATGCTGAGCGTGCGAATGCAGTTGATGCACAACTCGTCGATCGGCCTCGTCCTGTTCTCCATCGCTGCTCCCTGCGCTCGCGGATTCCGCCGCGTTTCGTGCCGAATTGCCGTCTCGCTCCTAACGCGCGCTACGCTAACACCCCCCGTGGGACGATTCAAGACCACGCCCGCCCGCCGCTCGCCAAGTGTTCACCAGCCGCACACCCATGCCGGCTGTGACGCGCGCGCAACTCACAGCTCGCGATCACGCCCGAGCTGAGTGGTCTCGATGCGCGAAACGCCGTTCGTCCGCGAGCGATGTGGAATCGTCCGCAAATACGCCCTATAATGGGTGGTCGCATCGTTCCGATCCGACCGTGCGAGGAAACGCATGGAAACCTGGCCAACGCTCCTGACCCCCGTCGCCGCGTCCCGCTGCGGCAAACGCCCCAATTGCGTAAATAAAGCCAAGCTTCCCTGTCAAGACGCCCCGGGTTTGACCGACGTTCAATTGAGAGGGAGCTTTGTATTTTTTTATGTGGACGCAAGGCTCGATGCAGTATACTCGGGGGACATTGAAGGAAGCGTAGCGACCGGAATATGTGATATCGGATACGAACTCCGGAGGCGTGCCCATGTCCAGGACTGAAACCGGGCTCCCCGGTCTCGCGACGAGGTCGGTGACTGATCGATTCGTTGACTTGTCAGACAAGCTCAACGCGTATCTCCAGAGGTTCAGGCAATTCGGCATCCGCTCGAATCGCGCCGTCGCGAACTACCTTCGCGTCGATAGCGCTGAACTCTCCCGACTCAAGAACGCCCGCGTGGGAGACATCAACCTCCAACGTGGCTACGAGATTCTCCGCAAGTGCGAAGAACTCGCCCGCCGGCTTTCCAAGTTCGGCGGGCCCCTCAAGTGCAGGGACGTCTACAGCGTCGGCTACAACGTTTCCGAGTTGGCATGCGTCAGCAGGACGGAGCAGGCACACGCCATCTCCCTCCAGCAACAATCGGACGCCGTCCTGCTCACCATCGACGTCGATGCTCAGCGCGAAGAGTTGGACATGCTGCTCGCCGACGTCCTCCGCAGCGCCATCCACCCACGGCGCAATCCATTCGGACCCATGAGTTGTATGTACGTGCTCAAGAGCGTCTATGCTTCTCCGAGCGCGACGCCGCAGCAGATGTTGAAAGCCTTGCGCATCACGCACACCGGCCGGCGCGCGTGCGAGCCTTCGCGGTTCGCCAGTGCCTTCGACCCCGACCTTCGCCTGCGAACGCTCGCCGTTATCCTCAACAACGGCGGCGGCATCGCGTTGCGTCTCGCGAAGGAGGTGCCTGCCCGGCGCACCCGGATGTTGCACTTGTCGCGGCACCTGCACACGGAGTCGCTGTCGACCTTCTACTTTGCCGGAACGGTCCGCGGCGCCCTCACCTGCGCCAACGATATGCAGGATGCGGATTGGGCGAAGGACCTGCTGCGGCTGATCGTCGAGAAGGAGGGTCGTCAGAAGGAATGCTGGCCGAAGGGCATCCGGGCGGACCTCGACGATCCGCAGGAATGGCAGTTTCTCAAGGACAACAGCTTTTGGAACCTGCTGGACTTTGACGCGTCAGAGTGCGGAATCAGACAACCCGCCGCCGTCGGCTCGCGTCGTTGAAGGAGAACGCCATGTCTATCCGAATCCTCAGCGCACAGGTCGCCCTCCTCGGGGTGCTGCTGTCGTGCCCTGCGATGGTGTGGGGTGGCGACGCGGCAAATCCTGACGACGGCGCCGTGATTCTGGTACCCGATGACCCCACGTCCACCGCGACGATCGACGGTCCGTGGTCACAGCCGATCCACATCCGGGTGGTGACAATCTCTGATGCACCCGCTCTTTCGGATCCCGACGCGGATCCGTCCCTGCCGGGGCGTATCGCAACGGCGATCCGCGACGAAAACGGGGACCTGGTACACCTGAACCTCGTCGAAGCACGCCGGCAGACCACAACTGTGCGGACACGGATCGGTTCTCGTGACTTTGTCGAGTGGATTATCAACACCGATCTGCCGTTTACCCGGCAAGCCGAGTTGGACGCACTTTTGGAAGGTACGGCCATCCGCCGGCCGCAACGCTTGGGTGACCTCGGCGGCCGTGAGGTGGTTTGCCATCGCACCGGCGAAGACGTTATTGAGGTGCCGGTCTTCTACGATGCGACGCGGCCACGCCCAGCCAACTATGCCGTGCAAATCGTCACCGAGTTGTTCCCGCCCGGAAAGACCGCCCCGGGCGAAGACGGCGGGGGTGACCCCGGCGGCGATGGCGGTGACCCCGGCGGCGATCCGAGCCCGCCCGGCTTCATCGTCGAAGACGGCGGCGGCCCGCCCGAGGGCGGAGATCCCGGGGGAGACCCCAGTCCGCCTTTGAAGTTCGACACCGAGTAGATTTCCGGAGTTTGGTTTTGCGAGAGCGCCGTACGCCCGAAGGGGCGTCGGTGCGCGCAGGTCGCGTCAGCTGTCCTCGAGCATCGTGCTCAGCTTGCGGAGTGCCTCGTCCTGAATCTGCCGCACACGCTCGCGCGTCAGGCCGATCGCGGCGCCGATGTCCTTTAGCGTCATGCCCTCCCCGTCATCGATGCCGAACCGCATACGTAGGATCCGCGCCTCGCGCTCGTCGATCTGCGCCAACAACTGCTGCAGCGTGTTCGTCTCCGACTCCGAGAACATCGCCGCGTCCGGCTGCGGAGTGCGGGTATCCGTCAGCATGTCCAGAAGACCCTGCTCCGAATCGTCCTGCACGGCTTGCTTGGATGAGTTGAACGCCTTGACGGCCCGGCGGACCATGTGCACCTTCCGCTCCGGCACCGACATATACTCCGCCAGTTCCTGGATCGTCGGCTGCCGGCCCTCACGATCCTGAAACGTCGCTTTCGCTTCCTTCCATTTCGCGATCATTTCGACCATGTACGCCGGTATGTGGACCGCCTGCCGGCTGTTGATCAGGCTGCGTTTGATCGCCTGCTTGATCCACCACGACGCGTACGTACTGAATCGCGTGTTCTGAGCCGGGTCAAAGCTTTCCACCGCCCGGATGAGCCCCAGGTTTCCCTCTTCGATCAGGTCGGCCAGCGGCATCCCGCGCCGACCGAAACGCTTGGCGATCGTCACCACGAGACGCAGATTGGACTTGACCAGGTGCTCGCGCGCGCTGCTCGCCTCGAATTCGGCCTGCTCCTTGGCCTTCATTTCGGCCAAGGTGCTCGGAGCGGTCTCCGCCAGCGCCTGCGCGAGGCGTACCCGGTTGCCCAAGTCACGCTCCTCCTCCGCTGAGAGAAGCGGCGCCTCGCTTATCTGCTTCAGATAGAACTGGATTCCCGAGTCTCTAGTGATCGTGACACCCACCTCATCGCGCGATGGCGACCAGATACCCCATCGGGATCGGGTCGCCAGTAAACGCGACGCGGCCCCCGATTGGGTTACGCTTCCTCGTCTGTCGTACCTTCCGAAACGGCATCGGAAGACGGTTCCGTCGCGGCGTCCGGCTCCTCCCCGTCCCCGGCCGGATCCACCTCGGCGGCGATCTCCGCCGCCTCTGATGTCGTGTCCTCGACCGGCGCTACAGCGCCCGGGTCGACCATCGACGGGCCCACGATCGTCGCCGGAGCAACGCCCGGCATGGTCACGCCCTGCAGTCCGGTCACGTCCTCACCCGCTCCGTGAAGCCCGCCACGGCGGGGCTTGGCCAGCAGGTCGCCTGCCTGCGCATCCTGGTCCGCGGACCATTCCGCACGCTTTTTGGACAGACCGATCTTGCGGTCGACCGCATCCACCCGCAGAATCTTCACCTGAAGACGGTCCCCGATTTTGACCAGATCGTGCGGGTCTTCGACCTTATGATCGGCCAATTCACTGACGTGCAACAGGCCTTCGAGATCCGGCTCGAGTTCGACAAATACCCCGAAGTTAGTGATCTTGGTGACCGTGCCCTCGACGATCTGCCCGGGAATGTAGTTCGCCGGCACCGCGTGAAGCCACGGATCCTCATGTAACTGCCGGAGCCCCAACGCGATACGTTGCTTATCCTCTTCGACTTTGAGGACCACGCATTCGATTTCCTCGCCCTTTTTGAGCATTTCGGATGGGTGGCTGATCTTCTTGGTCCAGCTCATGTCCGATATGTGCAGCAGCCCGTCGATGCCCTCTTCAATCTCGACGAATACTCCGTAGTTGGTCATGTTGCGGACGCGACCGGTAATCCGCGTGTTCGGCGGGTACTTCTCTGCCACCCGCATCCACGGGTTGTCCTCGATCTGCTTCATTCCCAGCGAGATTTCCTGTTTCCCCTTGTTGACGTCGAGGACCATCACCTCCACCTCGACCCCGACGCTGAGCAACTCCGACGGATGGTTGATCCGCCGGGTCCAGCTCATCTCCGAGATGTGGACCAAGCCCTCCACGCCCGGCTCGAGCTTCACGAACGCCCCGTAGTTGGTGATGTTCACCACCTCACCCTTGATGCGTGAGTTCATCGGGTAGCGGTCTTCGATGTTCTCCCACGGGTTTTCCGTGAGCTGCTTGAGCCCCAATGCAATCTTTTCCTTCTCGCGGTCGATGTTCAGGATCTTGATCTTGATGACCTCGTCGATCTTGCAGAGTTCGGACGGGTGGCCCACCCGCTCCCAGCTGATGTCCGTGATGTGCAGCAGACCGTCGATGCCGCCGAGGTCGACGAACGCGCCGAAATTGGCGATGTTTTTCACACGTCCCTCGCGGGTCTGACCGACCTCGATCTCGGCCATCAGTTTTTCCTTCGCCGCCGCGCGATCGGCCTCGATCAACTCGCGACGCGAGATCACGATGTTGCGGCGTTCCTGGTCGATCTTCAGGATCTTGGCCTCGATTTCCTTCCCGATGAACTCGCCGATGTCGCCCGGGCGGCGGATGTCCACCTGCGAAGCCGGCAGGAACACCGGAACCCCGATGTCCACCAAGAGCCCGCCCTTGATTTTGCGCATCACCTTGCCCTTGACCTGATCGCCTTCCTCGTGCGTCGCCACGATGCGCTGCCAGTTGAGAAGGCGGTCCGCCTTACGCTTCGACAGGATGATCGTACCGCTTTCCGACTCGATCGATTCCAGCCAGACATCAATCTCATCACCGACGTCGACACTGGTGACGTCGTCCCATTCGTTCTTGGCGATCGCGCCTTCGCTCTTGAGCCCGACGTCAACGAGCACGTCGTCGCCGCTCCAGCCGATTATGCGACCCCTCAGGATCGAACCCGACTTGAAGTCAGTCTCCTCTGTGCCGCCCACGAGCTGTTCGAAGCTGTCTTCGATGCCGCCGAGTTCCGCGGTCAGCACGTCATCGCCAATGTCCAACTCGCTGATGAGATTGTGGTTTACCATGAGGCTCCTTCTTGCACATGCCCGACGCGTCACCAGCGTAAGCAACGCCCGAGCGCACGGGGATGACCTGTACCATGTCGTCGGAATTCAGGCCAAGCGTGGAAATGGTGTTTGAGATCCACCCGTCTCCCGGGCACGGGACACCCCGCGCGAACCACTCCGGCCGACGGAAAGCGCGGTACTATACACGATTAGCCCGGAACCTGCCAAGCCCCCAATGCCCCTATTTCGCAATCAAATCCGCGCACCCGCCCACAGCGTCCGCCCCACGGTGCCCGATCGACTCCGGGCCGACGGCCTCCGATCACCATGCGAAGCAACGCCGCCGGAACACGACCGTGCCCGCGACCAGCGGCAGCGAGCTCATCACGATCACGCCCCACGCCGAGGCGGCCGGGTTCGGACCCGCCGCCTGCGTTTCGTACGGCCCCATATCCACGACCGCATTGACGATCCGCGGAGCCCCGTCGAGGTCCGTGGCGATCGCCGGTGGTAGCGCTGTCGCCGGCGTTGATGTATGGCGAGCCGGTCGACAAGCGATAGTCTCCCGCGGCGGGTGTGGCCATTCTTTGTGGCATCGTCGACCGGGCACATGCGGTAGAGCGGGTTTTACCCGCCGCAATCGTGCTAGAAGGCGGGTCGAACCCGCACTACCCTTGGCATGCCACAATCGCTGGTCACACCCCCCGCGGCCGGGTTGATACAGGCAAAGCAAGTCAGTGCGTGGTTGCCGTCGTTGTTCCGGTCGCCGGGGCCGACGTGCGGATTGTCCAAGGGGATGTGTGTCGGCGGGTCGTCAACATCCAGGCGCAGCATCGTGCGTCCTTCGTCCGCCTACTTCGCGCCGTAGCGTTCATCACGGATGGACAACGTGAATCGACGTCGCTCCCACACATGAGAACAAAGGCGATGCGTTTCCCATCGTTCGGAAACAGTCTCCGGGATTCGCATCCAACTTGGGTCGCTCCAAAAGTGGGTTTTGAGGCTGTAGGCCATGAAAATGGGCGATGTTGGAATGTCAGTCCTCTCCGGCCTACTCGTTTTCTTGGTCCTGGTACATTCATTGCCACCCGCTTTCCCAGGCATGGCGATGTGTTGGTGCGCGGACCAGTTTCCATCGCCGTGTGCATTGGGCACTCGAGAAGCCAGGGCCGGAGGAACCACGGAACGTCCCAAGTTCCGAAACCTGTGATCTACTTGGAAACGACTGTCCGAGGACTTGGCGCGTACCCGCGATTCTTGTCCGGCGGTCCGCTGCTCCTTTTGCCAGCGGCTTCGGGGTGTTTCCAGGTCGGTGGGCTTCGCCAGTCGCGTGGTTGTGCCGCGACGAATTGCGCCGCTGGCGGGCGTAGCGACGAATGAGTCCAAGAGCGTGTGCTTTCGAATCCGCCAATCGGATTTTTCCGGAACGGAGGTAGCTACGGACGGGAACCCAGCATGGTTCCACCTCCGAATCCAAAAACTGGGCCTTCGAGGAGGGGCCGCATTATGAGGAGTTTCGCTATGAAGAAGGTGTTTGTCGCAGTGCCATGGTGTGTAACCCTGGCGGGTTTGATGATCGGTATGCCGAAAGCAGCCGCTTTCCCCACGTGGGAGGACGCACCCGGGTCCAATTGTGCCCAGTGCCACGGGGACTTCCGCTCCAACTTCTACATCTCGCCCTCCGACGGGCAGAATTGGGGCAATCTGCACAACCTGCACCGGACCACGATGCTCTCGGGTGACTGCAATACGTGTCACGGAAGTCCGTTCGTCCCGATCATCCTCGACAGTTCCAATGGCGGTATCGGGTTCGAACCCATCGGCTGCATGGGCTGTCATGGCAGGAATGAGGACATTGGCGGCGATGGTCTATCCATGGGCCGCGGCGCCGGACTGCGCCAACATCACTTCAACAGCGGGGTAGCCCTGTGCGCAGGCTGTCACAGTGATGCCAATCCGCTGAACTACACGCCCGTGGGTGAGGATGTCCCCCCGCCGTACTACTTCACGCCGGACGCCAGCCACCCCAACAAGCCGACGGACCCGTGCAGCCCGAACGGTGAAGAGCACTACGCCGGGCTCCCGAACGGGAACGGCCTGGATAACGATGGCGATCTTGTCTATGACACCTTTGATTCCGATTGCGTCGCACCAACAGTGTGTGGAAACGGCATCTGGGAAGTCGGCGAGGACTGTGACGACGGCAATCTCATGGGCGGTGACTGCTGCAGCGCAAACTGCACCTTCGAGGCTTCCGGAAGCCCCTGTCCCGACGGTGATGCCTGCAACGGCGATGAAACCTGCGATGGTGCGGGCACCTGCAACCTGAACCTGCCGCTCAACTGCGACGACGGCAACCTCTGCACCGACGATTCGTGCGATCCGGCCGCCGGGTGTATCAACACATCCAACAACTTACCTTGCGACGACGGCGACGCATGTACGAACGGCGATACATGCGCCGGTGGCGCCTGCGTGGGCGGTGGTCCGCTTGTTTGCGACGACGGCAACCTCTGCACGGACGACGCGTGCGACGCGGCCGCGG
>JAJDDR010000112.1 GCA_029260255.1 Phycisphaerae bacterium | reverse complement strand
TCGCCCGCGCCTGTCTTCTCGGCAGTCGCTTTGAGGAGACCGTCGAAGCGTGTACCCGGGCCATCGAACTGGACCGCTACGCGACCAGTGCCCGCTACCTCGCCGGCGTGGCGTACCTGCAGTTGGGACGCTCGGCCGAAGCCGTCGCCATGCTCGAATCCGCCGTCCGCGACGACCCCTCGACGGCGGCCGTTCAGTTCCAGTTCGGCGCGGCGCTGCTGATGGACAAACAGCCCGACCGCGCAGCCGAGGCGTTTCGGGCCGCGCTGCAACTCAACCCCAATCACTGGTCGGCCCACTTCCGACTGGCTTCGATCGCCCAACGTGCCAAGGACAACGAGACGTACTATGAGCACATGCGCGAGTTCCAGCGTCTGCGCCAGAACATGCCCGACCAGCAGAACGCACCCGATTACTGGCTGCGCTGCAAACACACCGTCGCGGAGGTACCGACCGAGGTTCATCAGCCCGATGCCGAGCCGATCGCGGTGCGCTTCGCGCAGCGCCCCATCAGCGTCACCGGCACAAACGAACCGTCGATGCGCCCGCTCGCGTGCATCGACTTCGACGGCGACGGTCGCAACGACGTGCTGGTGCTGGATCGCAACGGCGCTCTGCACATGCTCCGCAACACGCGGGCGTCTTTCGTCATCTCGGAAACCCCCGTCGCGACCATTGGGGCGGGCTTCGACCACGCTGTGTGCCGCGTTGCCGATTTCGACAACGACGGCGGGCTCGATCTGTACGTGCACGACACGGTGTCCGCGGTCCTGCTCGAGCGCGGTGCGGATGGGACGTTTGCCGACGTGACGCAGGCCGCCGGACTGAACCGCACCGGCGCCCTCGACGCCGCGTGGGTCGATTTTGACCATGAGGGCGACCTCGACTTGCTCGTCGTCAACAGTGACAACTCACTGACACTCTGGCAGAACAACGGCAACGGCACGTTCGTCGACGTCGGCGCTTCCGTCGGCATCCCCCCGGAAGCCCGCGGCGTGCGTATCGCGCCCGCCGACATGGACAGCGACCAGCAGACGGACGTCGTCGTCACCCATCCGGACGGTCCCGCGTGGCAGCTTCACAACGACGGGCTGGGCGAGTTTGAAGTCGTGACGCCCGATCCCGCGTGGCCAAGCGGATCGGTCCTGCTCGTCGAGGATGTCGACAACGATCTAGCCCGCGACGTCGTTGTCGGACGCGGCACCGTCGTACGCATCGCGCTGTCCGGCGGCAAGCGGCACGAAATCGAACTCGGTGGCGGGACCGTCGTCGACGTGCTTCAGATTGACTACGACAACGACGGATGGCTTGACCTGCTCGTCCAGCACGAGCCCACCACCGGCGGGGGGGAGTTCCGGCTCTTTCGCAACATCGGCGCGGCTGGCTGGATCGAGGTTCCTCAAGCGCGCGTTCAGTGCGCATCGGAAGCTCGCGGGATCGTCGCCGACCTCGATGCCGACGGGGACTCGGATCTCCTGTTCAACGATCCTGCCGGCAAGCTGTCGATCTGGTCGAACGACGGCGGCAACGCGAACGCCCAACTCAAACTGACCCTCACCGGTACGAAGTCCAACAAGAGCGCCATCGGAACGCTCGTCGAAATCAACGCCGGTTCCTTCCGTTTATCGCGCACCGTGACCGCATTCCCCGTCGAAATCGGCGTGGGCGATCGCAAGCAACTCGACAGCGTACGCACCATCTGGCCGAACGGAATCGTCAAGCACGACATCTGGGTCGATCCCACAGCGCCGCTTGCTATCGAGGAACCGTTCGTCAGTGCCGGATCCTGTCCCTACCTCTACGCGTGGGACGGCGAGTCCTTTGCGTTCATCACGGACATTCTCGGTTCGTCGCCGTTGGGGCTCTCGCTGCGGCGCGGCACGTTCGTTCCCGCTGATACCGACGAGTTCATCTGGGTCGGCAACGACCGGACCTTCCCACCGCGCGGCGGGCGCTACGCCATTCAGATCACCGACGAACTCCGCGAGGTGCTCTATCTCGATCACCTCTCGCTGGTCGCCGTCGACCACCCGGCCGATCGCGAAACGCACCCCACCAGCAAAATCCTGCCGCCCCCGTTCGTCGATGCGGAGCTCTGGACGCTCGGTGATCGACGAGACGTGCTGCACGCGGTCGACAATACCGGCCGCGATTGGACGAACGAGCTAATCGGAATTGACGGCCGCCTCACGCAGCCACCCGCGCTCGAGAAACCGCAACTCCGCGGACGCGCACCCGAGCACAGCCTCGAAATCGAGTTCGGTGACCTGGACGTGTCACAGCCGCTCGCCCTCGTCCTCACCGGCTGGCTGATGTGGGGTGACGCCGGCGTCAACGTGTCGGCCGCCCAGAATCCCGACCTCGGCAACCCTTGGCCGCGATTGGACGCCTGGACGGACGGAACTTGGCAACCCGTCGCCGTCGAGGTCGGCGCGCCGGCCGGTAAGACGAAGTCCATCATCGTCGATCTCGCCGGTCGCCTTCCCGAAGGATGCACGAAGCTGCGTCTGACGACGGCTTTCGAGCTCTATTGGGATCGCATCGCCCTGTTCGTGCGACACGCCGAGGATTCGCAAATCGTCACGCGGCTGACGATGCGCTCGGCCGACCTCTACTGGCGGGGCTTCTGCGCGCAGATTCGCCCCGACCCGACGCACCCCGTACAACCCGACACGACGGACATCCGCGACACGGCGCCGTGGCGGCGCGCCCTCAGCGGATGGTGTACCCGCTACGGCGACATCTCGGAATTGCTGTCGGAGGTGGACGACCGCTACGCCATCTTTAGCGGCGGCGACGCGGCGATCGTCGAGTTCGACGATTCGCTACCGGCGCTCCGCCGTGGATGGTCCCGAGATTTCTTCATCTACTGCGACGGATGGGACAAGGACGGCGATCACAACGTTGCGTTCGGCGACACCGTCGAGCCGCTGCCGTTCCACGGCATGGACGATCAGCGTTACGGCCAACAGGAGATGCCCCCGGGCGACACCGGCTGGATCGAACGATTCAACACGCGCTGGGTCGGACCGTAGACGACGATTAGCCATTCGCCTCGGCCGGCGCGGGGTTGCCCGGGTCCACGACGGTGGGGCGGACGTCGCCACCGGACGTAAGACGCAGTTGGAGGACCTTGCCCGTTTTGGCGCACGTCATGTGGATCGTGGTTTCGGGCATGTCGAACACGTGCGTGCCGTTGCACGCCGGGCATTCAAAACGTACCTGCATCGCGTGGCGTCCCTCGAAGTTCGCGGCGCAGCCGCGTTGACCGGCGGAAACTTTGTCATCAAGATGACGCACTCTAGCGGAAAATGTTCATGTGGCCCAGCCGCCCTCGGTTGGGTTTGCCCGCGGTGACACCCATGACCGATCCAACCAACCCATCCTGGGTGCGTATCGCCGCGTTGCAGCCCGATCTCCACCTCGGCCAGGTCATGCCCAATCTCCATCTTCTGCGATCGATGGTCGACCGCGCAGTCGCCGAAGCGCCGCTCGACATCGTCATCCTCCCGGAGATCTTCGACGGCAGTTACGATTCCACCGACGGCGCCGGTGTACGTCGTTTCCTGGAGACGCTCGCTCGAGCGTGTGACGTGCATGTGATCGGAGGAAGCTGCCTGATTACTCAGCCCGACGGCCGGAGATTCAACGCCTGCCACGTCGTGCGCCGCGGCGGCGAAGAGATCGGGCGGTACGACAAGCGCGTCCTGTTCTCCACCGAAGCCGACGGACGAGAACCCGGTCCCGGACCCGGTGTGTTCGACCTCGACGGAATCCGAGTGGGCGTTCTCATCTGTGCCGACCTCTGGCATCCTGAGTTGGCCCGCGAGGTCCACGATCGGATCGATCTACTCGCCGTTCCCGCCAAGACCACCGTTCCGACGGAAAACTACCAGCCATACGCGCGCACCATGTGGCACGCGATGGCCCTCACGCGGGCCATGGAGAACGGCGTTGCGGTGGCCGTCTCCGATTGGCCCGAGAGCCGGCAGGACACCCAGCGCCTCGTCGGCGGCGCACGAACCCGGCAAACCTATTACACCTCGGGCGCGACCTGCATCGCCGACCCGTCCCATCGACCGGATGTCAACCGGATTCAACGAACAATGGCAAGAGGCGAGCCCGGCGTGCTCCGCGCCGACATCGACATCTCGGCGCTCGAGGCCTACCGGGAGTATCGCCGCAGCGTCGGGCTCCTTCCGGCCGGCAACGCGTGACCGTGCATTTGATTGTAATCGCCGGGATTCGACGCTCGCATTGGGGTATGATTGACAGGCACTCGCGACTCCGCCGTACGCGTGTCGTAACCGAAACAGGAAACCACTGTGTCTGAAGCCATCAAACTGGACGGCGTCATCAAGCGATACGGACACAAGGTCGCCGTCAATCGCCTCTCGCTCAGCGTCAAAGAGGGCGAGCTCTTCGCCTTCCTCGGTCCCAACGGAGCGGGCAAGACCACGACGATCAAGATGATCACCGGCCTGCTCACACCCCACGCCGGCACGGTCGACGTCTGCGGGCACCGCATGGGCACCGACGGGCTACCCGCCAAGGC
The DNA here is from genome assembly GCA_029260255.1 of Phycisphaerae bacterium. Taxonomy (GTDB): domain Bacteria; phylum Planctomycetota; class Phycisphaerae; order UBA1845; family UBA1845; genus OFTM285. The sequence goes on along the minus strand of JAJDDR010000112.1, from coordinate 10,898 downwards.
ACAGCTCGCCTACGTGCCCGATCAGCCCTTCCTCTACGAGAAACTCACCGGGCGAGAGTTCCTTTACTTTGTCGCCGAGATGTACCGCATGGACACCGCCTCGCGCGACGCGGCGCTCGACACCCTCATCCGGCGGCTCGACATGTCCGAGTTCCTTGATCGCCTCGCCGGGAGCTATTCCCATGGAATGAAGCAGCGCGTTGTGCTCGCGGCCGCCCTCCTGCACCAACCTCGCGTCTTGATTATCGATGAGCCGATGGTCGGGCTCGATCCCCGCACCGTGCGCACCGTCAAGGACCTCTTCTTGGACATCACACGCTCCGGCGGAACCGTCTTCATGAGCACGCACACGCTGGAAGTTGCCGAGGCGGTGGCCGACCGCATCGGCATCATCCATCAAGGCGACCTCATCGCCGAGGGCACGCTCGAAGAACTCCGCGCCCGCGCGACACAACAGCATTCCTTGGAATCCATCTTCCTCGAGCTAACAGGGTCGGACGATGAGTGGATCGATGGCGAGAGTTGACATCGCGCCGGCGGGCGTGGGCCTGCTCGTTCGCATGAAGTGCCGCGCGCTGCTCAACCAGACGCGCGAGATCGTCGAGGACGCGCCGGTCAAGGTGTTCGCCACGACCGGCTTCATTGCCATGATCTGGTACGCGCTCTACGAGGTGTTTTGGCGCGGGTTCGCCTACTTCCATATCGACGCCCTGCAATCAGCCGTCGCGATTCCATTGCTGTTCAACTTCTTCTTCGTGGCCCTGCTTGTCCTGCTGACGGTGTCCAACGCGATCCTGGCATACGGATCACTCTTCCTGCACGAAGAGGCCGCCTACCTGCTCAGTTCACCCCTCCGCCCGCGCACCACGGTCGGGCTCAAGTACGCAGAGAGCCTCTTCTTTTCGAGCTGGTCGCTGCTGCTCCTTGGCTTGCCGCTGATGATGGCCATCGCCCGCGTGCAGAACGAGCCGTGGGTGTTCTACCCACTCTTTCTCCTCTACTTCGTGACCTTCATTCCGATCCCCGGCGCGATGGGGCTCATCCTGGCGTGGGTGATCGCACGCCACCTTCCGCGAACCGCGCGGCGAGCGCTGGCTTGCGGCGCATGCGCCACGCTGGTCATCACGGTCATCTGGGGACTCCGTTCCGTGCAGCAATTGGATTGGATCCAGGAGGACTGGCTCGACGGCTTCTTCGCCCGCATGTCGCTGATCCAAGCCTCGATCCTCCCGAGCACCTGGGTCACCCGCGGCATCGAAGCCGCCATCGACAACCGAGTCGGCGACGCAGTACGTTATCTTGTCGTGCTCGCCGCCAACGGGTTATTTCTCAGTTGGATCGCCGTCCACCTCGTGGCCGGCGGTTTCGTCGCCGCTTATGACAGGGCCAGCGCGACCCGCGGAAAACTCGAACGACCCGCCTGTGCTGCGTCCGGTGGCTTCGCCGGTCGACTGTTCTTCTTCCTGCCTCCGCCGGCGCGGCTGATCGCGGCCAAGGACATGCGCACATTCTTCCGCGATCCGATGCAGTGGTCGCAGTTGGCCATCCTGTTCGGACTCATGTCCCTCTACCTGCTGAATACGCCCAGGTTCACCCTCGGCGACACGCCCAGCCGGTGGACCGCCATCGTGCCGTTCCTGAACCTCACCGCGGTTAGTTTTATCTTGGCGACCTTCACCAGCCGATTCGTCTTCCCGCTCGTCTCACTCGAAGGACATCAGTTGTGGCTCATCGGTCTGCTGCCGTACTCGCGCACCTGGATCCTCGGTGCCAAATTCAGCTTCGCGATGGTCGTCACGCTCTCCGCCGCGTCCGGTGTCATGATGCTGGCATCGTACATCCTCCGGATCAGCTTCGTTTCCGCCGCGATCCACTGGATGGTGGCTGCTTCGGTGTGTTACGGCCTGTGCGGTTTCGCGGTCGGATTCGGAGGCCGCCTTCCGCAGTTCGAGCATCGCAACGCGGCCCGGATCGCCAACGGTCTCGGTGGCACGATCAACCTCGTTGCCTCGGTGCTCTTGATCGCCGTCATGCTGTTCGGGATGGGCTACGTGACCTGGCGCGTTGGGGACCGCGGCATCACCACGCGCACCGACGGCATGATCTTCGCCATATGCGGACTGGTAGTCCTGATCGGGATCGTCGCCGGGACGTGTGCCATGGTAGTCGGCGCGCGTCACCTCAAGCGCGTCGAGGTATAGGCGTGTCGTTATCGAACTCCATGAAATCGCCGATCGGCGCGCCTATCCTTGGGTGGGAGGTGGAAAGCATGCGACCGGACATATCGGACGACAAACCAGCCGCCGAACCACGGGCCGTGGTCATCGGCCAGGGCATGAACGCCTGGGAGCGCCAGCAGATCTTCCGCGAAATGGTCACCCAGCAACTGCGCAACGGACCCCTCTCGCGCTACCGGCGCAAGCGCGTCGTCCAGTTCGCCGCCCACCTCGGGATAAACGCCGTGTTGGCCGGTCGTCTCGTCCAACAGGCACAACGCGATCACCACGCGGCGCGCACCGCCCGACAGCCGGAATTGCGTTGCGTCGCAAGCGCTGCCCCCACCCCCACGATCAAGCCGCGCGCCATCATCCTGATTATCGTAGGACTGGTGATGATCAACTCGTGGATGATCGTACGCCTCCTGGGGTGAGGGGAGGACGACGACTAGAGTTGCGGCTGGCGGTGGCCGAAGGCGATGACCTCGTTCATGCTGCCGCTGCGGAAACCGCGGAGATCGAGCGCGACGTACTTGTAGCCGATTTCGCGGAATCGCTCGTCGACCCTGGCGCGCACCTCGGGCTCGGCCAGTTGGGCGACCTGTTCGGGCGGAACCTCGATACGGGCCAATGTGTCGTGGTGGCGGACGCGGCACTCGCGGATGCCCATCTCGTGGAGGAACGCCTCACCCGCTTCGATCATACGGAGCTTCTCGGGCGTGATCGACTCACCGTATTGAACGCGACTGGATAGGCACGGGCTGGCGGGCTTGTCGAACGTCGGCAATCCGAGACGCTCGGACAACACGCGAATGTCATCCTTTGTCATTCCCGCTTCGGCCGCCGGAGCGCGCACGTTGTGCTCGGCCGCCGCCTGGATGCCCGGGCGCCAGTCGCCGTGGTCGTCCGCGTTGATACCGTTGATCACCGCCTTGATGCCGCGCTCTTTGATGAACCCGCCCATGTGCTCGTACAGCGTGGTCTTGCAGAAGTAGCAGCGGTTCGTCGGGTTGGCCAGGTATTCGGCGTTCTCGAACTCGCCGGTCTCGATCACCACGTGCTCGGCGCCCACGAGTTCCGTCAGGCGAATGCTCTCGTCGAACTCGGCTTGAGCGAGGCTGTCGCTCTTGCCGGTGACCGCGGTGACGTTCTCTCGCCCCAACTCGTCCAGAGCGACCTTCAACACGAACGTCGAGTCCACCCCGGCCGAGAACGCCACGGCCACCCGCTCGAGCGAGCGGATGATCTCTTTCATCCGCGAATACTTCTCTTCCAGATTCAGTTCGGGCACAACGATATCCCCCGTCTAGATCCGCGAATCATCCTACCTGTTTCGACCGCCTGGAGCAAAGTGCGACGATGGAGCACGCTCAATTGAGACAATGGAGCTTGAACAACCGCCGATCGCGCCGTATACTATGTGTAGCGTAGTATGTGTTACAAGCTACAGGGAATCCGACCATGCGAATCGAACGCGACCTGATGCGAGGAGCCGGACCGCCGGCGGTTCTGAAGTTGCTGGAAAAGCGGCCGATGTACGGGTACGAGCTGGTCGAGACCCTTGCGGAGCGGTCGGATGGGGTCCTGGCGATGGGCCAGTCGACGCTGTACCCGCTGCTGTACAACCTGGAGGGCAAGGGCTTCGTTGAAGCGTTCTGGCGGGAGACGCCGTCGGGGCGACAGCGCAAGTACTATCGGTTGACGCGAAAGGGCAAGGCGCGGCTGGCCGAGAGCACCCAACAGTGGCAGGCGTTGTCGCAGGCCTTGCGGGTGATGGGCATCGTCGATGCGCGCGGAGCAACGTCATGAGTGTGTCGACAGAAGCACCGCGCCGCGATTCGCTGTACCGGCGTTTGAGTCACACTCCGTTGCGCGATGTTTTTCGCGGTCGCCTGACGAGCCGCCTGGACATCGAACGGGTGTTGGACGAATCGGGTGTGCCCGAGGCGATTCGCGAAGTCGTTCGGCGGGTCGCGGTACGCACGCGCTTGACGCGTTTCGAGAAGGCGGAAGTGGCAAGGGAGTTGGCTTCGCACTTTGAGGACGGGCTGGCTGCGGGGGCGGAGTCATCGGAGTTGGTTGCGCGCTTCGGTGACGTTGCCACCGCGGCGAAGCTGATCCGCCGGGCGAAGAAGCGGGCACGCCCGCTCGCGGTCAAGACCCTGTGGCGAGCTGCCCAGAGTTGCGGCGCGGTCCTCGCGTTTGGGTTGGCGGTCTACGTGTGGTTTGCCGTGAAGCTGCTGGTGAGCGAGCCGAACATTACGCGCAATTACGTGGCGGAATACAACGCGGGTATCGCCCGAATCCCCGAAGAAGACCGCGGGTGGCCGATCTACCGCGCGGCCGTTCTCGCGACGGGCGATGACTGGCGCAGCATCGAGAACTACCGGCAGGAGCGACCGGGGTTCGCGAAATGGGACGACTGTGCCGCGCTTGCGGAGAAGCACTCCCAGGCGATCTCGCTGTTCCGCGCCGCTGCGGGCAAACCGGCCCTGGGGATGTTCCTCAACGACGCGGCGGACGAAGACCTTGCCGGGAGCCCTTTTCATTTGGCCGCCCGGGATCCGGATCCGAATCCCGTGTTGTGGGGGGTCGTGATCCCGCATCCGACGGTGCTTCGCGCGGGTTCGCGTTTGCTGAGGACGGATGCCTACCTGGCTATGATCCGCAGGGACGCAGATCGCGCGTTTGCCGACATCCGCGCAATCCTGCAAATGGTCGAGCACGCCTCGGAGCCACCGTCCGTCATCGACGACCTCGTCGCGGCCGCGATTCTGCAGGTTTCCGTTGAGTTGGTTCAGCACGTTTTGCACCACGATCCCGGGCTCTGGTCCGACGATCGACTCGCGGAGTTGTCGCATCGTCTCGCCGGCGTGCGGAACGGCGGTCCGCTGCGGTTTCGGGTGGACGGGGAAAGGACGCTCTTTCGAGACTTCCTGCAGCGATGCTACACCGACGATGGCGACGGGGATGGAATTCTGACCGCTCGGGCGCGTGAGATCTGCGTTGCCGATGGTATGGCCGTCCACCACTTGGGCGTCCCGGATTCGGTGGTCGGCGGCAGCCTCGTGACGCCGTTGCTCAGCGCGGTCGTCGGCGGACGGCGGGCGGTCGGAAAGCGATTCGAGCGGCACATGAGAATCGTGGAACGCGAGTCGAGACTCCCGCTGTGGGAACTGACCGAATCGCGTGCGGACGCCGAGATGGAAGCGCTGTATGCGAATCGCATACAAGCCGTGCGGTTTCTGCCCGTGGCCGTTCTCACGCCGTCGCTCTCTCGCGCGGGGATCTGCATGGAATTCGCGACGCAGCATCGCGATGCAACGCTCGTGGCATTGGCACTGGAGCTACACAAGCGGCGGAGCGGTTCGTACCCGGCGTCCCTCGCGGAGCTTTCGCCCGGGCTGCTGCCGGTCATTCCCCTCGATCGATACGACGGCACGCCGATCAAGTACCGGCTGACCGACGGCAGGCCCTTGCTCTACTCCGTAGGCGTGGATCGGGACGATGACGGCGGGCGGTTGCCGGAGGGATCCGACGCCGTCAAAGCCAACGGCGCGGCGCGCGAATGGCGATCGCCGGCGGAAGATACAGGTGACGATCCGGCGCTGGACGGTGATTGGATACTGTGGCCGCCGGTCGAAGAGGTTGCGAACGACGAATCGGCGTAAGACGAATCGCGCTCTAACGGAATTCGATCTTGACGATTTCGATTTCCAGCCCGCGGACGACGTCCATGATCGCCATGGCGATGTCACCGATGGCGGAGTCCTTCAGTGATGACGTGGCCAGCGCGATACGCGCCGGGCTGCAATCCGTCTCCTGCAACGCCGCGTCGAAGTCCACCCACTTGTCGCCGATGTAGAACTGGGTCCACATGTGGAATCCGAAAACGTTCTGCACGCCGACGAAGTTCGGCACGTAGGCGAGGCCGACGACCACGCGCGAAGGCAGCTTCCGAGCACGGCCCAACGCGGCGAGGAGAACGGCGTGCTCCGTGCAGTCGCCGGCGCGGTTTCGGCAAACCTCGCTGGCCGTGGCGAAACCGATGTTCAGGTTCTTTTCCGTAATCACGCGACTCACGAACGCGCGGAGCTTGTCGGCGAGTGCGTACGGATGGGTCGTGTCGCCAGCCGCCTCTTTCGCCATGCGGACGATCTCTTCGTCCTTGGCGTTCAGCGACGGGCTGGCGGCGAGGTACTCGTCCATCGAATCGGGCGTGGTGCCGGGTTTCGTCTCTCGCAGCGCGTCATGATCCAATCGCCGGACTTCGACCAAGACGGAGCGGTCTGTGTGAACGCCCGGCTTCTGCATCGATGTTTCCGGGAGCTCGGGCATCTTCTGGTCCGCGCCGACGACGCTGAGCTTGTACCGTACGAGCTTGGCCGTGTCGCGATCGATCGAGCGATTGACCTTGACCAGCGTGTCCATGAAGAACTCGGGTGCTGAGAAATCCGCCAGCGCCGTTTTCTTGTCCGCGAGGCGCATGGTCATGACCATTCCCGCGAGGTTGGTTTCCATCCGGAGCATCTGGCCGTTTTCGTCGACGAAGCCGACGGAGTCGACCGCGCCGAAAGCCATCTGCATGGAGATGGTGACCTTGGTTGCCTCGCGCGGCTTTCCCTGGACGGTGATCGTCTGCTTGTTTCCTATGACCACATGCGCCTTCACCGCGCCGTCGGTCTGCATGACCGGTTCGTAGACCTCCAGGTCGTACGTCGTCCCGGGGACGATCCCGTGTTCGATCGTCGCGCGGAACATGCCCCAGGCCATTTTGGCGCCCTCCGGGACGCGGCCTTTCTGCGTGGTTGCAATGCCGAACTGCGATGAAGTGATGTCGGCGCGCCCGTCCTTGATGACGCCGCGTGTCTTGGTTTCGACGGCTGCGGTCAGCGTGGTGTTGTCGAAACTGAGTGGCACTCCGGAGAGAGTCTCCCGGGTCGACGTGACCATGCGGATCTCGACCGTCTGATTCGCCCGGCCGATCTTGAAATAGGTGAGTGAGCGCGTCGCGATCACGTCACCTTCGCGGGTCATCGTGCTGTGGGAGTAGCCGGCTTTGTTGCCCTCGAGCTCCACGAGCAGCCAGTCGTCGACGAACGTCCCCTGGGGCGGGTTGAGATAGTCGAGCGGTTCGCCGGCGGACGCGACGGGTGGTCCGATGAACGCGGAACAGACGCAGACCGTAAGAAGAGCGCATCTCGACATGGAATTCCTCCTACGGGTCATGAGCGGAACAAACGCCCGATGGCGTACGTCGTGGCCGCTCGCCCCGCTTTCGCGAGGGATCGAGTCAGTGGGATGTTCTTGGGACAGACTTTTAGACAGTTCTGCGCGTTTCCGCAATCGGCGATGCCGCCGTCGCCTGCGATCACCTCCATACGCTTGTTCGCCTCGAACCGACCGATGGGGTGCTCGTTGAAGAGGACTGCCTGGCTGATCGCGGCGGGACCGATGAACGATGAACCGTCGTTGAACTGCGGGCAGGATTCGACGCAACACCCACATGTCATGCACGTCGTCAGAGGGTAGGACTCCTCTTGAGCCTCTTGGGAGATTCGCGGTCCCGACCCGCGGTCGGAGTACTCATCGGCGGTGATCCACGCACGCACGCGCTTGAGTGACTCGAACATGCCGGAGCGGTTGACCACCAAGTCCCGAACCACCGGAAACTTCGTCATCGGCTCGAGCGTGATCTGATCCGGCCGCTCGGACAGCAGGTTGTCGACCAACGCCGTGCATGCCTGCCGCACACGTCCGTTGACGCGCATGGTGCAAGCCCCGCACACCTCTTCCAGGCAGCATGCATCGAACGCGACGGGCGTCGACGGTTTTCCGTCAACGGTCACGGGGCTGGCGGCGATCCGCTGCAAGACGGTGGTCATGTTCAACCCCGGCTCGTAAGCCACGGAGAACTTCTCCCACCGCGATCCCGTGCTCTGCGTATCCTGCCGCTTGACGGCGATGATCACCTGCTTCGACATTGGATTCGATCCTAGTACTCTGACAACCATGCGTTGATGGGTGCCACTGGCAGCTTGCTGCCAGTGCTGTCGCTGGAGACACTGGCGGACAAGCCGCCAGTGGCACCCGTTTTTCCATGTACTCCTCACTTCACGCGTGTCGAAGTACTAGGCGCTTGCCACCGGCTGTTTCGACACGCCCGAATCCGGGGCGCCTTTGCCGCTCGCCGTGCGCTGTTTCCACACTTCTTCGATCATCTCGGCGCCTTTGAGCCCGTAGGTCCTCGGACGCGGGGGGATCAACGATGTATCGACCGCTTCATAGCTGAACTTCGGGCCTTCCGGCGTGTGTTCGGCGATTGTCGACTTCAACCACTTCTCATTCTTCGCCGCGAACGCCTCGCACCACTCGGTCGCCTGACGTCGCATCCCGGCGGCGTCTTCCGCATCCGGGGGTTTGATTTGGAAGGCGGGTTTGTAGTGGGCGCCGCGGCACTCGTCACGCTTGAGCGCGCCTTCGGCGATGACCCGTGCCAGCAGGATCATGTCTCCCAACGCACGCGCAAAGCTGAGGTTCTGATTCGTCCACGACCCCTTGTCCGTCAGGGCGATGGTGGCATAGCGTTGCTCGATCTCGTCGATCTTGGCGAGCGTCTCTTCGATCTGAGCGTTGTCGCGGACCACGGTGACGTTGCGTGTCATCGAGTTGCCGAGTTCCTCATGCAGCGTGTACGGATTCTCGTCGCCCTGACGCCCGATCAATTCGTCGCAATCGGCCTGGTGCTTCACCACCGCGCCCGCAAAGAGCGACGACGGCTGATCCGACGCGTCGCCCTTCGTCGAAGCCATGTAATTCGCCACGCTTGGGGCGACGTACATCCCCGTGAAGATGCAGCTCAAGAGCGAGTTCGCCCCGAGGCGGTTGCCCCCGTGGTACTGGTAGTCGGCCTCACCAATAGCGAAAAGACCGGGGACATTGGTCTGGTGGTTTCTCGGCGATCCGCTCAACAGACCGCCGGTCGTCTCGTTTTTCTCGAAGTCGCACCACAGTCCGCCCATGGAATAGTGAACCCCGGGAAAGATCTTCATGGGCTGCACGCGAGGGTCGGTGGCCTGGAACTTCTCGTAGATCTCCAGGATGCCCTCCAGTTTTCGGTGCGTCTCGCTGGAAAGGTGCGTGAGGTCGAGGTACACGCACAGCCGATTGGCTTCGATGCTCAGCTTCATGTTCACGCAGACGTCGAAGATCTCCCGCGTGGCAATGTCTCGCGGGACGAGGTTGCCGTACTTGGGGTAGCGCTCTTCGAGGAAGTAAAACCGCTCGGAATCCGGGATGGAACGCGGGTCGCGATCGTCTTGCGGCTTACGCGGAACCCACACGCGCCCGCCTTCGCCGCGCGCGCTTTCACTCATCAGCCGGAGCTTGTCCGTGCCCGGGATGGCGGTGGGATGCACCTGGATGAACTCGCCGTTGCCGTATTTGACGCCCGCCTTGTACGCTCTGCCGGCCGCGCCGCCGGTGCAGATCATCGACATGGTGCTCCGGCCGAAGATCAGCCCGCAGCCGCCATGAGCCATGATGACGGCGCCGGCGGGAAACGCGCGGACCTCCATGCTGAACATGTCCTGAGCGACGGCGCCGCGACAGACGCCGTTATCATCGAGAATCGGACCGAGGAACTCCCAGTACTCGAACTTCTTAATCAGCCCGTCCGCCTCCCAACGACGGCACTGCTCGTCGAGTGCGTAGATGAGCTGCTGTCCGGTCGTGGCGCCGGCGAAGGCCGTTCGCTTGTAGAGTGTTCCGCCGAAGCGGCGCTGATCGCGGTAGCCTTCGGGCGTGCGGTTGAAGGTCACGCCGAGGCGATCCATGAGATCGATGATCCGCGGTCCCCAGTCGCACATCTCCTTGACCGGCGGTTGATGCTGGAGGAAGTCGCCGCCGTAAACGGTATCGTCGAGGTGCAGCCACTCGCTGTCACCCAGCTCGCGGGTCGCTGCGTTGACGGAATTGATGCCGCCCTGCGCGCACACACTGTGGGATCGCTTGACGGGCACCATGCTGATCAAATCCACCGGCGTTTCCGCTTCCGCGAGCCGCATCGCCGCGGCCAATCCCGCCAGACCGCCGCCGACCACTACCACACGTTCTTTTTGGTTCGCCATGATGTTTACTCGGGAGCGTGCGCCGTACTGACCACGGTCGCCGGCGCCGGCGATGATGAATCCTGGTGGACAATGTGACCGTCCGCCTCGATGTCGTACACCTTGAAACCGCGGAGCCCGCTCAACCCCACAACCGCGAGCGCGAGTCCGAACGCCGCACAAACATAACCGGCGTTACGCTGCGACGACGCGCCGATCGTGACGCCCCAGGTGATCAACGACGTCCAGATCCCGTTGGCCAGGTGGTACACCGCCGCGAGGACGCCGATGCCGTAGAGGATCCCGATGTACGGGGCATGCTGTATCGCCTGGGCCGCCGACAGGGCCATTTCGCCGGCGTGACCGTGCGCCTCGAACTTGCCGCCACCCAAGGGCGCGCCCAGCCAGTGCATGTGCCACACGTGGTAAATGATGAAGAGGAAGGCGATGCCGCCGGTCACACGCTGGAGGACGTATCGGTAGTTCCCGCCGTATTTGTACGTGCCGATGTTGGGAGTGCCGGTGAGCCAGATGTGAACGCCGAGCAGACCGTGGAACAACAGCGGCAGGAATA
>JAJDDR010000111.1 GCA_029260255.1 Phycisphaerae bacterium | reverse complement strand
GGACCATCGCCACGATGCCCGCGCGGACGGCTTCCGGCAGGTCTGCCCACGCGGCCACGACGGCGGCCAATTCGGGATCATGGGTGCGGTTTCGTGCGCCGACTGCACCGGATTCTGCACCGCCTTGTCCGGAGTGGGCGGTTTTCCCCGTGGTTCCCGAAGAGGTTCGAGTCCTCTCTCGCGCAATTTTTTGGGCGGAAAGGACTGGGGGAAGGGTCGCCGACGGGCGATTCCCTGTGGAGTAGTGAAGGCGGTCCAGGTGCGGCCGAAGCACCACCCGGCGCGCCGTCCGAGAAGCGCCGCGATCAGGCGGGTATTCGCAACGCGCGGATTCACCTTATGTTATGTCGATCCAACCAACGGGTGAGCGACGGGACTTGAACCCGCGACCCCCAGGACCACAACCTGGTGCTCCACCAACTGAGCTACGCCCACCATCATGCAATCACGCCCGCAGGCCCGATCACCGCGTCGACGGAAACAAACGCCGTCGACAGCTTCGGGAGTGTACGCGCGAACCCACCCGAATTCAATTCCAAAAGCGACCCGACTTTGCCCAGGGGTGTGACCATTCTCTGTGGCATCGTTGGTCAGGGACATGCCGTAGGGCGGGTTCTACCCGCCGCAACCGAGGAAGAAGGCGGGTGGAACCCGCCCTACCCCTGGCATGCCACAATCAATGGTCACACCCTTTGCCCAGACCTCGGCCGGCGGTATAAACGCGGGATGGGCGACGAACCACAGACGCCGTGGACCATAGGTCGCCTGCTGACTTGGACCACCGGCCATTTCGACAACCACGGTCTCGACGAGCCACGGCTGTCCGCCGAGATCCTTCTCGCCCACGCACTGCGATGCCCGCGCATCCAACTGTACACCCGATTCGACAATGTGCCCGATGAGACCGTCCTCGCGCAGTTCCGGGATACAGTGCGACGCGCGGCTCAGCACGTGCCCATCGCCTATCTGGTCGGCTTTCGCGAGTTTTTCTCACTGGAGTTCGAGGTCACCGCCGACGTCCTCATCCCCCGGCCCGAGACCGAGACGCTGGTCGATCGCGCCATCGGGCGTTGCCGGGGCAGCCAAGGAACACCCAGCATCCTCGACCTGGGGACGGGCAGCGGATGCATCATCGTCACCATCCTGGCGAACTGCACTCGAGCAACGGGCGTGGCCACGGACATCTCGGCCGGCGCCCTTGACGTCGCCCGCAGAAACGCCGGCCGGCACGAGGTCGCGGACCGCATCCGGTTCGTCGAGGCGGCCGACCTCTCGCTGTCTCCCGACGTCGTGCCTCAGGGCGGGTTCGACCTGATCGTGTCGAACCCGCCGTACGTGTCCGAGGCGGACATGGCTACTCTGCCACCCAACGTCCGCGACCACGAACCGACCATCGCCCTAACCCCCGGCGGCGACGGGCTCGCGTTGTTCCGCGTCATCGCGTCCGGCGCCACGAGCCTGCTGAAAGCCGACGGCGCCGTCCTCGTCGAAATCGGAGCCGGCCAACGTGACGATGTCGCGGCGGTGTTCGCGGGCGGCGGGGCGCTGGTGCATTCCGGGACGTTTCGCGCTCCGAGCGACCCGCACGACCGGGTGATGCAATTCACGAAAGTCTGATACACTGTGCGCGCGGTTGTCGGTTTGTGCAATCGCGAGACGAACGTCGACAGATCGAAAGGACACGGCGCGGTGGAACATTTCGAGATCAGCGGTGGAAATCGCCTGAAGGGCAAGATCGATATCGGCGGCGCGAAGAACGCCGCGCTGCCGATCCTCGCGGCCTGCATCCTCTGCGAGGACGAGGTCCTCTTGAAAAACGTCCCGGACCTGACCGACGTGCGTTCGATGCTGACGCTGCTGAACCGACTGGGTGTCCAGTCGGAGCGCGACGACGACGGAACGCTGCACATCCGCGTGGTCGACGAGATGAACTGTCACGCGGAATACGAGCTGGTCAGTAAGATGCGTGCCAGCGTCTGCGTCATGGGACCGTTGCTCGCAAAGCGCAAACGTGCCCAGGTTGCCATGCCGGGCGGTTGCGCCATTGGATACCGGCCGGTCAATCTCCACCTGCGAGGATTCGAAGCACTCGGCGCCGAGTACGAGTTGTCCGGCGGCGACATGATGATCCGAGCGAAGAAGCTCAAGGGCGCGGAGATGTTCCTCGGCGGCGCGTTCGGTCCGTCTGTGACGGGGACGGCCAACGTCATTACGGCGGCTGTCCTCGCCGAAGGAAGGACGGTGATCGAATCCGCCGCCTGCGAGCCGGAGGTGACCGACCTGGCTGATTTCCTCAACGCCTGCGGCGCGCGCATCAACGGTCAGGGCACGCCGCGTATCACCATCGACGGCGTCGCCTCGTTGAAGGGCTGCACCCACGAAATCATCCCCGATCGCGTCGAAACCGGCACGTACATGATCGCGTCGGCCATTACGAACGGGGAACTCGAACTCGTCGGCGGGCGGCTGGAGCATCTGATCGCGGCGGTCGATTCGCTGCGTCGCATCGGCGTCATCGTCGAGCGGTCCGAAAAGGGAATCTCCGTGTCGTCCGCCCGCCGCCTGGAGCCGGTGGAAATCACCACGCAACCATACCCCGGTTTCCCAACGGACCTGCAGGCGCAGACCATGGCACTGCTTTGTCTGGCGGACGGCAACAGCGTGGTGACCGAGAAAATCTACACCGACCGTTTCCACCACGTTGCGGAACTCAAGCGCATGGGCGCCAACATCCGCCGCGAAGGCGGCACCGCGATCATCCACGGCGTGAAGAAGCTGATCGGCGCGCCGGTGATGGCGTCGGACCTGCGTGCGTCCGCCGCACTGATCCTCGCGGGGCTGATCGCCAAGGGGCAGACCCGCGTGAGTCGCGCATACCACATCGATCGCGGCTACCTCAACATCGAGGAGAAGCTGGCCGCCGTCGGCGCGGACATCCGGCGCGTTGGCGAGTAGGTGGAACCCCGAACGACCCGGTCTTTCCGAGCGTAGCGAGGAATCTCGCAGGTGCCGGGTAAGATGCTTCGCTTCGCTCAGCATGACGTTCGATACGTGGTGCTCTACTCGGCACCTCCAGGACGGCAACATGCTCGAAAAACTCATGCATGCGATCTCGGAGTGGCTCGCTTGCGAGCGCGACTGCCCATGCGGCACAGCGCATTGCGTTACCACAAAGACGGTTCGCCTCGACGATTGCCGCGGTACCGCCTTGATCGAAACGCTGCGTGAGCTTGGCCTAGCGGGTCAACCGCTGGTCGTCAGCGACATCAACACGCACGAGATCGCAGCGGAAATCACCGGGACTCTGCGTGGCACTTCGATCGGGATAGAGGAACACGTATTCGAATCCGCCGCCCTCGTCGCGGATGAATCATCCGTCGACGCGCTTTCGCGCGCAATCGGAACGGTCAATCCGCGATGCCTCATCGGCGTCGGCTCGGGGACCATCAACGACATTTGTAAAACCGCCGCCACGCAGCGCGAGATTCCCTACATCAGCTACCCGACAGCCGCATCGATGAACGGTTACACATCCACCGTCGCATCGCTCAAGCGCGACGGCTTGAAGGTGACCGACCCCGTCGTCGCGCCCGTGGCCGTCGTCGTCGACCTCGACGTTATCCGCCGATCCCCGCGCGACATGACGGCAGCCGGCGCGGCCGACCTGCTCAGCAAATTCGTTTGCAACGCCGATTGGATCCTCGCCCGACTCATCGAGGGCGGGTACTACTGCGACGCGTCCGCCCGATTGGCCACGCTGGCCGCCGACGCCGTGATCGACGATCTCGACGGCATCGCCGCCCGGACCGAGCACGGGGTCGCCACCCTGACGGCCGCCCTCCTGCTGTCCGGAATCGCGATGGCCGCCGCGGGAAGTTCCAGCCCCGCGTCGGGCGGCGAGCATCTCGTCTCGCATTACTGGGACATGTGCGGTCCCGAGGGGCACCGCCTGCACGGCGCTCAGGTGGGGCTCGGCACGCTGCTGTGCGCGCAACTGTACGAGACCCTCTCAGCCGTGAATCCCGCCGGCATCGAACCGAAAGTGCCATGCAGCGACACTTCCGACGCCGAGCTCGCCGACCACTTCGGCTCCGCCGCCCCCGCGGTCATCGCCCAGGCGCGCCAAAAACGCCGAACCGTGCAGGATGCTCGCCGCCGCGTGGCGTTTATCAAGGACCATTGGACCGACATCTGGTTCGCCGTCTCTCCGGTCCTCAAGTCGGCCGACCAGGTCCGATCGCTCCTCACCCGCGCCGGCGCCCCCACCACGCTGAGCGCGCTCAAGCTCGACCACTCCGCCGCTACGGACGCGCTCCGCTGGGCGCGTCACATCCGCGCCCGTTACACCGTTCTCGACTTCGCCGCCGACATCGGCCGATTCGGTGAGGAAGACCGACAGCAAGTTGTCGATCAAAGCGGCATCAAGTAGGTCGATTGTCGTGCCGAGTGGCCAAGACCAAACCCGCCGCGGACGGCGGGTCTGGCAATGCACCGCGAATCGGGGAGAATACAGAGGACATGATCATTATTCAGAACATCGGGCAACTTGCCATGCCGCGTGCTCGGCTCGCAGAAGACGGCGGGCAGAGCCCGCCCTACGGGGTCGATGTGCTTCACAACGCTTGGTTGCGGATCGAGGGTGAGCGGATTGAATCGTTTGGGAACGGGGACGGGCCAGCCAAGCCGCCCGGCGACGAAGTCATCGACGCGGGGGGCAAGTGCGTTCTGCCCGGTCTGATCGACTGCCACACGCACACCGTCTTCGCCGGCTCGCGCGAGGACGAGTTCGTCAAGCGCATCGAAGGCAAGAGCTACGCACAGATTGCCGAAGAAGGCGGCGGGATCAAGACGACCGTCAGAGCCGTTCGCGAGGCAAGCGAAGACGATCTCGTCGCCCTGGCGCTTCCGCGGTTGGAACGCATGCTGGCCGGCGGCGTCACCACTGTCGAAATCAAGAGCGGCTACGGTCTGAGCATCGACGACGAACTCAAGATGCTCCGCACCGTCAAGAAGCTCAACCCAATGCAACCGATCGAACTCGTCGGGACGTTTCTGGGCGCGCACACCGTCCCGGCTGAGTACGCGGACCGCCGCGGCGCGTACATCGACCTCGTGTGCAGCGACGAGATGATGGGCCGCGTTGCACGCGAGGGGCTTGCGGAGTTTTGCGACGTCTTCACCGAACGCACCGCCTTCACCGTCGACGAATCGCGCCGCATCCTGCTCAGGGCGAAGGAGTACGGGCTGACGCCCAAGCTGCACGCCGATCAGATCACGCAGATCGGCGCGTCACGTTTGGCTGCGGAAGTCGGAGCGATATCAGCAGATCACCTGGAGGCCATTGACGACGGCGCCATCGCCGCCATGAAAGAGGCGGGCGTCATTGCGGTCCTGCTTCCCGGCTGCTCGTGGTTCCTGGGCGTCGAGCAGGCTCCCGCCCGCAAGATCATTGACTCAGGGTTGCCCGTGGCGCTGGCGACCGATTACAACCCCGGGTCATCCATGGTCGAATCGCTCGCCTTGGTCATGTCCATCGCCTGCACGCAGATGAGAATGACGCCCGCCGAGTGCCTCGCCGGCGTCACCGCGACCGCCGCCGCCGCCCTCAACCGAGCGGATCGCATCGGCACGATCGCCCGAGGTATGCAAGCAGACCTCGTCATCCTCGACGTGGAGAACTACGACCAACTCCCCTACAATGCAGGAAGAAACTGCGTACGTCGCGTTATCAAGAAAGGTCGAGTACTCCCCGTCCATCCAAAACCGTGAAGCGCGAACGCCCACGGGTTGCCACCCGTGGGCGTTGAGAAATCGCGTCAAATCAGCGACCGACGCGTCTACCACTGTCACGCCTTTTCGCCCATAATCCCCACGCACGAATTGGGTCAACAACAGCGACAGACGCAGGAGCGCCGAGCATGAACCAACTCATCGAATGCGTCCCCAACTTCTCCGAAGGGCGGGACATGAGCATCATCAAACAAATCACCGACGCCATCGAATCCGTCGACGGCGTCACGCTCCTCGACGTCGACCCCGGCGCAGGCACCCACCGCACCGTGGTCACCTTCGTCGGCTCGCCCGAGCCGGTCATCGAAGCGGCTGTGCGTGCCGGCAGGAAAGCCAAAGAACTCATCGACATGAGCAAGCACAAGGGCGAGCACCCCCGCTTCGGCGCCATGGACGTTTGCCCGCTCGTGCCCATCGCGAACATCACCATGGACGAGGTCGTCCCCCACGCCCACAAACTCGGCGAGCGACTCGGGGAAGACGCCGGCATCAGCGGTTACTTCTACGAGAACGCCGCCAAGAAACCCGACCGCCGAAACCTCGCCGTCTGTCGCGCAGGCGAGTACGAAGCCCTCCCCAACCGACTCAAGGACCCGAACTGGAAGACCGACTTCGGTCCCGGCACGTTCGACCCCGGTTACGGCGTGACGGCCGTCAGCGCCCGCGACTTCCTCGTCGCGTACAACGTCAATCTGAACACGACCAGCACCCGCCGGGCCAACGCCATCGCCTACGACGTCCGCGAGAAAGGCAGAGTCAAGACCGACGACGGCACGGCCACCGGCAAGCCCGTCCTCGACGAGAACGGCAAGAAGCTCTGGACACCGGGCTCCCTCAAATGCGTCAAGGGCATCGGCTGGTTCATCGAAGAGTACGGCATCGCCCAGATCTCGATGAACCTCACCAACATCAGTGTCACGCCGGTACACGTCGCCTTCGACGAATGCTGCAAGCGCGCCGACGGGCGCGGCATCCGCGTCACCGGCTCGGAACTCGTGGGGCTCATCCCGCTCGCCGCGATGCTCGACGCCGGCAAGTACTTCCTCCGAAAACAACATCGGTCGCTCGGCGTCTCCGACAGTGAGTTGATCAAGATCGCCATCAAGTCCATGGGACTCGACGAGCTGACGCCCTTCGATCCTCGAGAGAAGATCATCGAGTACGCGATCGCCGGTAAGGAGAAACGCGAACGCCTCGTCGAGCAGACCCTCAAGAGCTTCGTCCACGAAACCGCCAGCGAGTCGCCGGCCCCCGGCGGCGGTTCGATTTCCGCAACCCTGGGCGCCATGTCCGCCGCTCTCGCCACCATGGTGGCCAACCTCAGCAGCCACAAACGCGGCTGGGATGACCGCTGGGAAGAGTTCAGCGTCTGGGCCGAAAAGGGCAAGGCGCTGCACGATGAACTGCTTCATCTGATCGACGCCGACACCGACGCGTTCAACAAGATCATGGACGCCTTCGGTCTTCCCAAAGGCAGCGATACCGAGAAGGTCGCTCGGACCGCGGCGATTCAATGCGCGACCAAGGGCGCCATCGAGATCCCGTTCCGCATCATGCAGCGGTCGCTCGATTGCTTCGAGATCATCCGCGCCATGGCCGACAGCGGGTTGCCCGCGAGCATCTCCGACGTCGGGGTGGCCGCCCTCGCCGCCCGCAGCGCCGTCATGGGCGCCTTCCTCAACGTCAAGATCAACGCCAAAGACATCAAAGACAAGGCATGGGTCAACGACCTCATCACAAAGGGCGCGGAGATCGAGAACCAGGCAAACGCCTCGGAGCGGGAGATTCTCGCGACCGTCGTGACAAAGCTCTGACACTTGGCGACTGATACTTCAACGGAACATTGCGGGGGATCGTCGCCGATGCACGTGTATGGTGTGCCGTTGCCTGGAATCGGGTGGTGGGAGGCTTCGGGCGCATTTTTTTTGCCGCCATCCCGCCGGGGTGGACGACGGCAGGTGCGTCGCGTGCGGAAATGCGATAGACTCCCGGGCTGGGTTTGTCGGCTGGAGCGATTTGACCATGGAACTTCCTCGTCGTGACCGAGGTGATGAGTTGCTGAGACCGGGCGAGTTGCTCGGCCTGCGGCGGCGCTTGCGGAACGTTGCCCGGAAACATGACCTGACCACGGTGATTGCGTGCGCGTTCGACCATCGCACGCGGATGCTGCCGTTCATCTATGCGGACAACCGCATGGCACCGGCCGGCGTGCGGGCCATCGGGTCGGCGATGCTCGACTGCGGGTTCGCCAAGACCCGCATCGTGCTCCAGCAGTGGAATCGGAACTTCCGCCCGTCGCAGATGCGTCTGGAGGGACGCATCCCGGACGTGTTCATGGTTTCGAGCATGCAGATTCACTCGGCTGAGTGCGAGGCACTGATCCGCGACGCGTGCCGGATCGATCCGGCCCGCCGTCCGCTGATTATCGCCGGCGGGCCGAAGACGATCTACGAACCGTGGGACGTCTTCAGCGTCGACCCGCTCGACCCGTGGGGCGCGGATGTCGCCGTCACCGGCGAGGAATACATCCTGCTGAGCCTGCTGGAGGTCGTGCTGTCGAATCGGGCGCGCGACGAGTCGCTACGATCGGCGTTCGTTCGGGTCCGCGACAGCGGCCTGCTCGACGACATCCCGGGTTTGGTCTACGCACGAACCGATCGCGAGGGAGTGGTGGAGGAGTTGGTCGACACCGGTATCCAACGTCTTCTGGGTGATCTCGACGAGCTACCCCACCCGACGCTCGGCTATCAAACGCTCGAACCGCCGAGCCGGACTGCCACGTTGGGTCCGAAGGCGCTGCCCGCGAGCCAGATCCGCCGACACAGCCCGATCGCGTCGCTTGTCCTGACGCTGGGCTGCAAGTTCGCCTGCCCCTACTGTCCGATCCCCGCCTACAACCAGCGGCAATACCGCGCCAAAAGCGGGGAACGCATCGCCACGGAGATGGGCGAGCTCGGGCGCGCGTACGGTCTGCGTTACTTCTTCGGGGCGGACGACAACTTCTTCAACAACCGGCGGCGTACACTCGATATCGTGGAAACACTGGCCCGTACCGAGATCGACGGCGTCCCGTTGCGCAAGCGAATCCGCTGGGGCACCGAGGCCACTGTACACGATACTCTGGTCATGAAAGACCATTTGCGTGTGATTCACCGTGCGGGCGTCCGCGGCCTCTGGTTGGGCGTTGAAGACGTAACCGCGACGCTCGTCAAGAAGGGCCAGAGCGTGGACAAGACGACGGAAGCCTTCGGTATGCTTCGGCAGCACGGCATCAGTCCGATGCCGATGATGATGCACCACGACGCGCAGCCGTTGGTTTCGCGGGGTCCGAAGCCCTACGGGCTCCTCAACCAGGTTCGGCTGCTGCGGAAGGCTGGGGCAATCAGCCTGCAGGTCCTGATGATGACACCCGCAACCGGGTCGAAGCTGTACGCTGAGACGTTTGCGTCGGGGCTGGTGTACGAGAGCGTTGCCGGCCGGCGCGTCGAGCCGCACATGCTCGACGCGAACTACGTCATCGCCTCCGGGCACAAGCAGCCCTGGAAGAAACAGCTCAACATCATGGCTGCGTACATCTATTTCTACAATCCGCTCCGCTTCTTGGTCGTATTGGCCCGTCCCAAAAACCGCCTGTATTTCAAAGAACTCGGCATGCAGATGATTGGGATGTGGGGACTGGGGCAGACGATCCGACGAACATGGGGGTGGACGATCCGCCTGATGCGCGGGAACATCCGCCACAAGACGGCGGCGCCCAGCAGCCGCATCCCGATGCGCGGCGTGGATGGAGCGCGGTCCAGCCACGCGCTGCCGGGGACGCCGCGGGCGGAGTTCGTTCAAATGAACGTTCGATCCCCGGGAGCGCCACGCAAGCACTCCGCAGAATCCGCCGTGGGCGCCTCGCCCGCGACGATTTGAGAAAGGTACCAACCGCATGACGGCGACTGCGACAATCACCCCGACGAGCTTCCTCAGTGCCCCGACGCAACCCACGCATCCGCTGGGATCGCGCGCCCGGGTTCTGCTGACCAGCGTGTTCGGACCGTATGCCCAGGACGACGAATACGGCAGCCGGAAGCTCAACCCCATGGAGCTGTACCACAACCAGGTGACGCGGGTACAGGGGGTATTCTCGTTGCGGATGTTCCACCGCTCCTGGGGGCTGATGCTGATCCAGGCGAACATCGCCGCCCCGTGCGCGGTTCTGGATTTTCCCGACATGGAACGTTTCGTCGCCGAGATCACGGCGAATGAGTACGACATTGTCGGGATCGGCGCGATCATCCCGAACGTCGAAAAGGTGCGGAAGATGTGCGAGCTCATCCGCGAGCACCAACCCAGCGCCACGATCGTCATCGGCGGGCACGTGGCGAACATGCCCGACCTGGACGAACGGATCGACGCCGACCACATTGTCAAAGGCGAGGGCGTGCGCTGGATGCGCCGGTTCCTGGGCGAAGACGTAGACCGCCCGATCGAGCATCCGCGAATCCGATCCGGCATCGGCTCGCGCATCATGGGTGTGAACCAGTCGGAAAAGCCGGGCGAAGTCGCCGCGGCGTTGATTCCCTCGGTGGGCTGCCCGATGAGCTGCAACTTCTGCTCGACCTCCGCGATGTTCGGCGGCAAAGGCAGTTGCTTTCACTTCTACGAGACCGGCGACGAGTTGTTCGACGTCATGTGCGACCTGGAGAGAGACCTGCAGGTGCGGTCGTTCTTCGTCATGGACGAGAACTTTCTCATGCACCGCAAGCGGGCGCTGCGCCTGCTCGACCTGATGATCGAGAACGACAAGTCCTGGGTGCTGTACGTCTTCAGCTCGGCCGGCGTGCTGCGCTCGTACTCCATGGACCAACTCGTCGGCATGGGGGTTTCTTGGATCTGGATGGGGCTCGAAGGCAAGGACTCGCAATACACCAAGGTCGGCAACGTCGATACGCACGAGTTGGTTCGCACGCTCCAGTCGCACGGGATTCGCGTGCTCGGCTCGACCATCATCGGACTGGAAGATCACACGCCCGACAACATCGATGTGGCCATCGACCACGCCGTGAGCCACGATACGGACTTCCACCAGTTCATGCTCTACACGCCCATCCCCGGCACGCCGCTGCATGCCGAGCACAAGGCCAAAGGCACCTTGCTGGATCGTAGTGAATTCTGTGACGCGGACACCCACGGGCAGTACCGTTTCAACTACCGGCACCCGCACATCAAGAACGGCGAGGAGACCGAGCTTCTGCTGCGCGCCTTTCGGCGTGACTTCGAGGTCAACGGTCCCAGCGTCGTTCGGATGACGCGGACGATGCTCCGCGGCTGGCAACGCTACAAGGATCATCCCGACCGGCGGATTCGCGAGCGGTACGCCTGGGACACGCGTGGTCTGTCGACCATGTACGCCGGCGCCCTCTGGGCGGCCCGGCGCTGGTACCGCGACGACGCCGCGATGTCGGCGAAGATTTCGCGGATCCTGAAGGACATCTACCGCGAGTTCGGACTGAAATCGCGGCTGGCGGCGTCGCTCATCGGCCGTTACCTGCGTTTCACCATGGCCCGCGAAGACCGCCTCCTCCGCGAGGGCGTGACCTACGAACCTCCGACGTTCCGCGAAACGAATCAGCTTGCGGTCGCGGCGACTACGGCGTAATGCAGCGTCTCGGTGATGGCGTTTTTCCAAGCCCCGACCGTTAGGGGCATGCGGAGACGCGCTCGCGGCGGGTGGCACGGCTGCAGGGTGCAAGAAGTACATCCATCCATCTGAGCGCGGATGAGCGTCAGATGCTTGGCAAGCCGGCGCGTTCGGGGAGGGGTGCCAGTACTTCGCAACGTGGGACTGTGCCGGACCATGTCCGCAGTCCAGCTTGTTTCCGGCGGGTCCTCACACGGCGTTCCACGCCCGTCGCCCACCAGGCGCGACGCAAACGTCTTGGGGGTGCATGTCGCGGTGCGCGGTCAGTTCGCGTGGGGATCATCGGGCCGGCGGCGGCGTTTGGCCTGGATCAGGTGCAGGCGGGCCTCGCGCAGCAGTTCGCCGTCGCAGAGAATCTGGACGCGGTACTCACCGGGCTCGCTGAACACCAGCCCGTGGAACTGGAGCGACAGGTTCGCGATGGCACGAGGGTCCTTGAAGTCCACGACGCCCTCGCCGCGCACGACCGGCGGACGCGAGTCCTCCCCGTCCACGATGTTGATCGTCACCGGCGTCTTGCCGCGCCCATCGGTCATCGAGACGTGAACGCACAACTGCGGGTGCGTCACCGGAAACCGAACCGCGTGAATCGTGCTGAACAGCCCGATCAGGGACTGCTTGCCGGTCACACGATCCGTGATGATCTGATCGCACACCGCAAGAGATAGAATGTCAGGTGCCAGGCCGTTCCCACGCATACCATCATGCCCCGCCCGAAAGCGTATTCCGTGCTACTTGTTCCGCCGCCGCTGGGCTGCTCATTCTACCGCCCCGTGCCGCCCGGGTCGATGGAACGATCGCGGTAAGTCGGTCTTGCTGAAAATGTAGCGTCGTCCCTTGTGTGCGGCGGGACGCATGCTAGCATTCGACTACGCCTGCGTCACCGGAACGCGCCGTCATCGCGGCGTCTCGATACCTGACGAACCGGCGGAGAAATCGATCTCGACGCTGCAACACCCAACGAGGAATCTCTGCACCATGAAAGTACACGAATATCAAGCCCGGCAACTGCTCGCCGAAGCCGGCGTTCCCGTTCCCGCGTCCGAAGTAGTCGAGAACAGCGCCCAAGCCGTCGAAGCCTACGAGAAGATCGGCGGCAAGGTCGTTGTCAAAGCTCAAGTGTTCGCCGGCGGTCGCGGCAAGGCCGGGTTCGTCAAGCTCTGTGACAACGCCGACGACGTCAAGACCGCGGCCGATTTCATGTTCGGCAACAAGATGGTCTCGAAGCAGACCGGCGCGGACGGCATCACCGTCAAGAAACTACTCGTCGCCGGTGCCGTCGACATCGAGTCCGAATACTACATGGCGGTCGTCGTCGATCGCGCCAAGCGATGCCCCGTGGTCATGGTCTCGCGCGAGGGCGGCGTCGAGATCGAGGAGGTCGCGGCCAAGCACCCCGAGGCGATCGTCAAGGAGTGGTTGCACCCGCACTTGGGTCTGCTCGGATATCAGACGAGCAACCTGATTCGGGCTCTCGGCCTGACGGACAAGGACCAGGTCCGCGCCGCCGGCAAGGTCCTGCGCGGGCTGGTCAAGGTGGCGTACGACTACGACTGCTCACTGGCCGAGATCAACCCGCTGGTGCGCACGCCCGACGGGCAGATCCTCGCGATCGACGCCAAGATGAACTTCGACGACAACGCCGTCTTCCGTCACAAGGTGCTCCAGCAGATGTTCGACCCGACCGAGGAAGACCCGAACGAGGTGCGTGCCAAAGAACATGAACTGTCGTATATCGCGCTCGAGGGCAACATCGGGTGCCTGGTCAACGGCGCCGGTCTGGCGATGGCCACCATGGACATCATCAAGCTTCACGGCGGCGAGCCAGCCAACTTTCTCGACGTGGGCGGCTCGGTGACCAAGGAAGGCGCTGTCGAGGCGTTCCGGATCATCCTGTCGGATCAGAAGGTCAAGGGCGTGCTGGTGAACATCTTCGGCGGAATCGCCAAGTGCGACACCATCGCCGAAGCGCTCATCGCCGCGGCCAAGGAGATCGGCTTTAGTATCCCGGTCGTGGTCCGGCTCGAAGGCACGAACGTCGAACGCGCCCGCGCGTTGCTCAAGGGGGCCGCCATCGCCGAACTCATCGGCGCCGACGACCTGACCGACGCGGCGACCAAAGTCTGCGCCAAGGTCGCGTGACCTACCGCCCGACGCGGTAGCTGTAGTCCGGTCGAAGGCGCCCGGTGACGCACTTGAGGCTGGATTCGTTCAATTCGGAAAAGGGAATGACCGTACCCCGAGGCCACCAATAGTCCGGCTCGCGCGATTCCGGCTCGGAGACGAACGTGCTGTGACCGTCGAAGAAGTTCGCCACGATGCCGCGATCGCCGGCGCTGATATGACGGTAGCCGATCTTGCCGATGCTCATGTCGATTTGGTAACTCGATAGCACGTGGGGGTTCGTGCCGTGCGTAAGCGGTAGCGTCGGCCCGCCGTTGCAAAACGCTCCGCCGGCCTCTGCGTCCCACTCGACGTCGTAGGTAATGTTTCCTTCGCCGTCCGTGTAGCGGTTGCCGTCGGCCAGATAGACCTTGCCGGCCGGGTTGGTGATGCGGTCGATGTGAGGTTTGTAGTTCTTCGGTCGAAGCGTCCGCCCGCCGATCGTGTCGAAGCTGGCCTGCGGAAACGGTGCGATCGGCCCCCACGGCTGTGACGGATCCCGATCGACCATCGTCCGAGGCCACATCAGAAAGTTGCGAATCGTATTGAAGCTGGCCATCGGCTGCCGGTCGAACGAACCGATCGGTCCCACCTCTTCGGTGGAGCCTTGAATCGGATCGGCGAAGTAGCTGTTGGAGGGGCAGGCGAATCCGTCTTCCACCAGCGTCCGCATTCGTTCCGCGCGGTTGGCCGGTAACGATCTGTTCATGTAGGTTGGACCCAGCGCCCCGGCGTAGTCCCAAATCTGTGAGGGGTCGGTGGCGATGTCCTCGTCGGTGCTCTCGATCTGTTCATCGGAGAACATGACACTGCCGCTCGTGCCGGGGGAACCGCACAACCACTGCCGCATCTCGGAGCTGTATGAAGCCGCCGCGCGACCGATGGCGGCGGTATGCGCGCAGCAGACCACCACGCGCGCCTGCTCCCGCGCATTGCGCAACGACTGAGCCAACATGCCCATCAGTGTTGCGATGACGCTGATTACGACCAGCAGTTCCACGAGCGTGAACGCGCGCGAAACCACCCGCTCGGCAGCCTCAACGCGTCTGCGTGCGGGCGTGCCCTGGTGTTGGTTTCCGGTTTGCATCGGTCGACATCCTCGCTTCCCTACGCAGAATGGATCGCGCGGGGCACAACGGATTCACGACGATCTGAAGGCAAGCGCATCGTAGCGTCGCGACCACCGGCATGTCGAGCGTGGAATGGAAACGTGGTGTCAGTAGGGTGTGACCATTCTCTGTGGCATCGTTGGTCAGGGACATGCCGTAGGGGGTTTCACCCGCCGCAACCGAGGAAGAAGGCGGGTGGAACCCGCCCTACCCCTGGCATGCCACAATCAATGGTCACACCCGTGTCA
Organism: Phycisphaerae bacterium; assembly: GCA_029260255.1. GTDB lineage: Bacteria > Planctomycetota > Phycisphaerae > UBA1845 > UBA1845 > OFTM285. The sequence goes on along the minus strand of JAJDDR010000111.1, from coordinate 28,291 downwards.
GTATGGGAAAGTTAGGGATCTTGGGCGATCAAATGTGTCGGAAAATGTCGCCCGGCAGCACGGTTGTGTGTGTGTCGGGGAAACCTGCTGTCGAACAGGGGCGCGTTCAGCGAACTTCGAACGAATCGACGACTGACTGAACGAGTTCGACGTCACGTGTACTGAGCGGCGTCTGGGCATGCACCAGCCCGACGCAGATCGCCCGGCCGTCGTGCAATCCGACCGCAACGATCAAACCGCGCTCGTCATCCTCGAGCCGAGCCCCCGTGAGCGGGCCAAACGGAGCCCGCTCGATCTGCGGTTTAGTCGGGCGTCGGCGAGCATTGTCGCGGAGAGTGAATCCCCACTCCCTGCCCTTGTCCGCCGCGATCTCGTCGGCCGACATGCGATCTGGGTTTTTGATGTTGAGGACGCGCAGTCCTCGGTCGCCGCGACGGTAATCGGGCGCAACGAATTCCAACAGTGGGTAGCCCGGATCGGGGACGAGAGGTACCCACCCCGACGGCGGCTGAAAACTCACCGACCAGCCGCGCGGCGCGATGCGTTCTCCCAGCGGGATGGAGTGCCGCCCGGCGGACAGGATTGCGGCCATCGCCGTCACCAGCAACAACATCAGCAGGGCGCACGTCGCGGCCGAGCTGAGGGGATTGCGTGTTCGGGATCTGGATTCAGGGTTCATGGGATGCCCGGATGCTAGCCGGTCGCCATCGCCACGACAACGGTTGACCATCTGCCTTGGGGTCCTTACAGTGCGGTCCGCCGTCGGCTGCGGTTCCGGAAGGCGCCTGCCGAGTAACGGATGAGGTGAGCAGTTTGCTCGAATCGGGCGTGGGTCGGCCGTTGGAACGCCAGGCTCGTTTCGCGGATTTAACCGATGATCGGCGACTTTAAGCCATTCTTCATGCGGGGGTTAGGCGCTCTGGTGCCGACGATCGCGACGATCGCGATCCTCGTGTGGGCTTACCGCTTCGTTGACGAGAATTTCGCCCAGTATATCACTCGCGGACTGGTCTCGGTCTACGCCTGGGGCGGCGAACCCCGCCCGCTGCTGGGGATCGACGAGGAGGTTGCCCTGACTCTGGGTGACCCAATCGACGAGTGGAATCCGAAGACCGGTCGCCGCCTGACCGCGCAATACAAGGCCATGACGGCGCATCCCGTTCTCGGCGGGAAGGCGACGCCAGAGGAGATCGCCGCTGCGGACGCCGCGCTCGAGCCGCTGCAGGAGGCCCGCGAAGCCGCGATGTGGGAGTTGGCGACTCGGAAATGGCGGTTCTTCAACGGCATCGGGTTCCTGCTTGCGATCCTCCTCATCTACTTCGTTGGGCATTTTGTGGCCAGCTTCATCGGGCGAACCACGTGGCTGGTGGTCGAGCGGATCATCAAGCGAATACCCTTGATTGGAACGATCTACCCGAACATCAAGCAGGTGACCGATTTCTTCATCTCGGATAGAAAGGTCGAGTTCTCCAGCGTGGTGGCGGTTCAGTATCCGCGAAAGGGGATATGGTCGCTCGGGCTGGTGACGGGGTCTGCGATACGGCAGATCGGACGCAGTGACCCGCGAGACCTGATAACGGTTTTTATTCCGAGTTCGCCGACTCCGATCACCGGGTATACCATCACGGTCGCGCGCGCGGATGCGCTGGAACTGCCGATGACGATCGATGAAGCTCTGCGGTACACGATCAGCGCGGGCATGATCAAGCCGAACGGCGATGGCGATGCGCCGGCAGCGTTTTTCGATCTTGAAACCGCGCAGGAGGCGCGCCGCGACCCGGTTGGGGGTCTGCGGGGATAAACGATCGCAAAGGAGGTTGGGTGTGCAGATTACGGTGACCGGACGGCACGTCGATGTCCCCGACGATGTCAAGGCGTACGCCGAGGAGAAGGCGGAGAAACTACTGCGGTTTTACGATCGCATTCAGTCCATTAAGGTCGTCGTGGACTGCGAGGGCGACGAATTCGCCGTGGAGATGATCGTGAACGCGGGATCGCGTAACGAGTTCGTCGGTCACGAGGTCGGCCCCGACACGTTCGCGCTGGTTGATCTTACCGTCGCGAAGCTCGAGCGGCAGATTACGAAGCACAAGGAGATGTTGCGCAACCGGAAACATCCGGGCAAGTGACAGTTGCACTACGAGATCCGAGGTGGACCCTTCGGATCGACCTTCGAACACGAGATCGGCTGTGCCCATGAAGCTGACAGATTTCTTTGTATGTGATTCACTGATCCCGGAACTGCAGGCGACGGCGCGCGACCAGGTCATCCGGGAGCTGGTCACGTCCCTCGCCGAGCACGGCGCGATCGACGCATCTCAAGTCGAGAGGATCTCGGAGATCGCCATCGAGCGTGAGAATGAGGGCACCACGGGGTTCGGCAACGGCGTGGCTATTCCGCACGTCAAGTTCGAGGGGATCGAGAAGTTGATTGCTACGATCGGGCGGTCGAGCACGGGTGTCGACTTCGCCGCCCTCGATCGGGCGCCGGTGTTTACCGTTGTCCTGCTGGTCAGCCCCAAGGACGATCCCGACGCGCACCTGGCCGCGATGGAACAGATCTTCCGCCATCTCCAGCGCGAAAACTTCCGTCGCTTTCTCAGACAGGCCGACACCAAGGAGGCGATTATCGACCTCATCCAAGAAGCCGACGATTTGGCGGGCAGTTAGCGCTGCGGTTTCGCGCGCGTGGTGGACGCGGACCATTTTTCAACCAGTACGCTGAGGCGAACCGTGGCAGATTCGTTCGAGCCGATCGTGCGGGAGGTGACCATCGCCCACAAGGAGGGCATGCACACCCGGCCGGTCATGAAGTTCGTCGACCTCGCCCAGCGGTTCGATTCCAACGTCCGCGTCTCATCTCTCAGGAACGAGTCGGAGATCGTCAACGGCAAGAGCGCCATGGAACTCATGCTCCTCGGCGCCACTTGCGGAACAACCCTCCGGATCGAAGTCCAAGGCAAGGACGCGACCGAAGCCATTGACGCGCTCGTGGCACTCGTAGACAACGCATTTGATATGGGGTCGTAGCCCCTGTGAGGGCGAGCTTCCCGGCTGGCGGATTGACTCGACGCCCGTGAGTGCCGAGGAGCGGTTTCGCGGGGCCGCTGGAGCTTTGGGTGCCGGACCACACCGTCCAAGCACCTGCCGCGACGGAGAATCTTCCGGAGGGCGTTCACTTTGTCTCATCCAGACCGCAGCTTCCGGAAGCGAAGCGCATCCGCGGCAGACCGATCAGTCTTTCGGGTCGGATGGTTGGCGCGCGGGCGGTGGTAGCCGGGTCGCCGGTTCCGCCTGCTCGAGTTCGATGAATCGGTCGCGCTGTTCGCCGGTCAACTCCGCCATGACCTTGGAACGGAACTCGGTTGCGGCTCGATTCCGGCGGTCGGGGTCGTTGCGTGCCTCGGCGTACGCTGCCGCCGTTTCTGATGTGATCTTGGCGATCATCTCTCGCTGCGCGTCAGTGAGATCGATTTTTCTGAGAATACGGTGGACGGACCCGATGCCCTGTCCGGTTCGTTGCGCCGGTCCCGAGCGGTGACGGTAGCGGCTGGAGAGCTGGCGATACCGCTCGACCAGCGTCTCGGGCAGCACCTTGGCGACCTCCTTGTCAAACTTAATGCCTGCGCGGCGTATTGCGACGCGCCCCGAGTCGAGGTTGCGCATCTCGGATCGGATCCTCCGGACACCTTCGATGTCCCTCTCGCCTTTGACGCGCTCGAGTTCCTCGCGCAACTCGTTCATTCGGCGCTCGTTGCCCGCTCGACTCTCGTCTTGTGTGCGCAGGATCTCCTTGACCCGTTCATGGTGGTCGTCAAAGAGATCGTTGATGCGCCGCGCGACGTCAGGGGCCAGTGCAAGTTCCTTGAGTGTGGTTTTTTGCAGCGTGCGGATCGCCCGCAACTCCGCGCGTTCGTGCGCTTCGGGATTACGGGCGGCGTCCGCGACTTGGGCATCCCGATCGGCCGGCTCGGCCGCGACCGCCGAAGCAACTGCCAGCGCGGCTGAGCCCACAGCCGTCCGCAGAATACGTCTGCCCCATGCACACCTTTTCATCTGACCAAACTCCAGGTACAACCGGTCACGGTAGTTCGATGGTCGCCGCCTGGCGAAGACCGACGCAGATAATCTACCGCAATCCGAAGGCCCGGTCGACGTTGCGGCGACGGGCGCGGACCCAGCTCAGCGCTTGCGGCCGGGTGCCGGGGAGCTGTCGGCGCGAGACACGTAACTCGATGTGATTCATGCACTTACACGTGGTCATGGCATTCGCGATTCTGATATGGTGGCCTCGCGAGCGCCCGATCGACCCGATCGTCACGTCTGCCGCGGGAGTGTGGCTGGTCGTGCTGGGGCAGCTGGCCGCGGTTTGGCTCCTGAGCACTGTGGCAACGTCGCGCGCGCTTCGCGTGCTTCGCGATCAGCCACGGGGTCTGGAGGACGCGCAGCATCGCTATCACCGCACGACCCTGATGCTCCGGTGGATTGTTCTGGCGACCTTCGCGGTCGACCTCACGTTGACCGGGTGGCCGGACATGGTGGCCTCGTTTCGTCCGGTTTCGATCGTACCGGCGATGGCGGAGATCATCATCGTCCTACCGTTCCTGGTGGGCAGCGTCCTGGTGCTCGTGGCGGCGTACCCTGTTGATCGGCTGCTCAGGCTGCACACCGGCATCGCGGCCACGCCGTGTGCGACGGAGACAGCCGCGACGGGTGGACTAAGGTCGTATCTGGATTTCAACGTTCGGCACCAACTGCTGGTCGTGGTCGTTCCCATGACCATGATCTTGATTGCCTACGATATCGCCCGTGACCTCGAGGACCGAATGCCTGCGTCGATGCAGGTTCCATGGCTGCCGGATTTCGGGCTGGGCATCTCGGCGGCGGCTGTGTTCGTGGTCGCCCCGCTGTTTCTGAAGCGCATCTGGACGACCCATTCGCTTCCCGGCGGGATTCTGCGTGACGAGCTTGATCGCATGTGCGGAAAGATCGGGCTCCGTTGCCGGGACATCCTCGTGTGGCGCAGTGGTCAGATGATGGTGAACGCGGCGGTCATGGGGCTTTTTCCGCGGGTCCGTTTCGTGATGCTGTCGGACGGACTCCTGGAGTCTATGGATGACAAGCAGATCGAGGCCGTTTTTGGGCATGAAGCCGGGCACATCCGGCACCGGCACATTCAGTTTTTCCTGTTGTTCGCGTTGGCCAGCATGCTCATCGCGGCGGGCGTGATGGAGCTTCTTTACCGGTGGTCTCTGGCTGCTGCGGGACCGCGGTTTCTAAACGAAGCGGTCATCCAAAGCGCCGGATTCGTAGCCATCGTCGCACTTTGGGGGGTCGGTTTCGGGTTTATTTCCAGACGATTCGAGCGTCAGGCGGACCTGTTCGGCGCGCGGTGCGTGTCCGCTGTAGGTGACGCCGGATGTTCCGTGCCTTGCGGCGTGCATGCCGGCGCCGGCGAGAGAGCCGCCCCGTCATACGCGCTGTGTTCCACCGGCGCGAGCATCTTCGCCGCCGCGCTGGATCGGGTGGCGCTACTCAATGGCATTCCGGTGGAAGAGCCGAGTTGGCGACATTCGTCGATTGCCAGCAGGATTGCGTTCCTTCACAGCCTGGCGGCGGACCCCGGCGGCGTCGAGCGGTTTGAGCGGTCGATACGCAGGATCAAAAAAACGCTGATAGCCGTTTGCGTTGTCGGCCTCGGGATATCGGCCTACTATGTTCAACCTTACGTGTGGACTGAGTTGGCAAGAATGACGTCGTCCGCGTCGGGCGGGTGACGAACACGCGTTGTCGAGCCCGCGAAGTCAGTCGGTTCGGGATCCCACAAATCGGAGTGTTGGTGTTGGCCGCGAAAGTGATTGACGGGAAGGCGATCGCCGCGGCGATCAAGCGGCAGACGAGCGTCATGACGGAACAGATGGCGGACGAGGGGCACAAGGTGCGCCTCGACGCGGTGATGGTGGGAGACCCCGCGGCCGGCGCGCTCTACGCGAAATCACAGGCGCGACATTGCGATTCCGTGCAGATCGACTACGCGTTGCACGCGCTCGGCGTCGACGCGACCGAGGGAGAAATCCGTTCCAAGATCGATCAACTCAACACGGATGACAACGTTACCGGCATCCTGCTGAACCTTCCGCTGCCCGACCACATCGACACCCCGGCGATGCAATACGCGATCGATCCGTACAAAGACGTGGAAGGCGTCAACCCGGCCAACATCGGTCTCTTGTTCTACGACGCTCCGATCATCGCGCCGTGCACGGCGCTCGCGGTGATGGAACTCCTGCGGCACGCCGGGTGCGAGCCTCGGGGGCTGGACGCCGTGGTGGTCGGGCAGGGTTCGATCGCGGGTCGACCGATCACGCTGTTCCTGCAGCACGAATTGGCAACAGTCACGGCCTGCCACGCCGAGACGCGCGACCTTGTCGCTCACACACGTAACGCCGATCTGCTGATCGTCGCCGTGGGCAAGCCGCATCTCATCGGCGCCGAGCACGTCAAGGAAGGCGCGATTGTCATCGACGTGGGTATCAACCGCGTGCCGGATGACTCGCGTGACGGTGGTTTCAAGACCGTCGGTGACGTCCGCTACGACGAGGTGGCGGAGGTATGTTCGGCCATCACTCCGGTGCCGGGCGGCGTCGGTCCGGTGACGGTCGCGATTCTGCTGCGCAGCGCGGTCGACGCGGCCCGCAGCCAATTCGACCCGCGTCGCCTCAACGGCTGATCTAGCCGACCTCGCGTCTCTGGAAGAGCGCGACACCGATGGCGAGGAAAGCGATGACGAAGAGCATCGCGTATCCACACGTGTACAGCAGATAGCCGGCCGGGACGTCGATGCTGGCGGTGATGGCGTCGACCACCCAGAAGAAGTTGATGTTCGGAATGACACGATAGGCAACGGCGCCCACGAAGGTATCGTCCTTGACGTCCGCCAGCACGGAGTCGGAGAGGAACCCCGCCACCAGAACCGCCATGCAGATCATCAGGGTCATGAGCTGTCCGAGGCGGGTGGAAGCCGCCAGCGCGACGGCCGTGATGATCATGATGGCCATCAGAAGCAGCAGCGCCGCGATCACGAGTTGCCCCCCGGCAAAGGCGCGGGTGAAATCGACGGGTTCCCATTCGCGGTCGAAAAACGCGGTGATCAGCGTCCCGACGGTGAGGAGCGGGACCACAAGCGCGATCGCCGTCGACGAGAACTCCTTGCCATAGAAGTAGTTAGCGCCCGCGGCGAGGAATATCCCGAGTGTCAGTGTTCCGCCCCCGAAGATGATCGCCGGCCAGTCGAACGGGTCGGTGGAGTACATCAACACGCGGTGGTGCATGCACAGGATGAAGATGAGGAACGTGATGTAGAAGGCCACGCCTTGCGCACCCATGAGCCCCAGGTACTTCCCGATGATGAAGACAGGGCGGCTGATCGGCTTGCTGATGATGGTGAGTACCGTCTTGTTCTCGATCTCTCGGGTCAGAACGCCGGTCGCGGAGAAGGCGGCCAAGAACAAACCGCTCAGCAGCATCGTAGAGAGGCCCAGGTCCATGAGAAGTTTGTTGTCGTCCTCGAGCGTGAAGCCGGCGAGGAAGATATTGAGGATCAGCAGCAGCACCGTAACTGCCAGCAAGACGCCGTAGATGGGCTGGCGAATCGTTTCGACGAAGGTGTTTCCGGCGATGCCGAGCAGCGGTCTGAACATGAAAGAAACGCAAACTCTTGCCAGGAATCGATTAAGAACGCCTGCCGCGAACCCGGCTCCCTTGGCAAGCGTATTCTTTTATTGTAGGCTTCGCGCCGCCTCGGGCAAGCTTCCCACCAGGAGTAAGACGTCCAGGCCCGCGGCGAGGTTCGCGGACCAGCGAGCAAAAAAAGTGTTCGGACGGCCGGCGGGCCGGATGAAACGGATACCTAATCCATGAGCGATGCCGCCCCTCCCCGTGACCGGCGTGCCCAACTGGCGTGTCTCACCGGGCTGTTGATCCAACTTGTTCTCTTTGGAGTCGTCCTGACGGTCGGGCTGTGGTCTGAGACGCGGTCCGACGCGGTGGTTGCCGTCGCGCGGCACCTGCTCGGTGGCGTGCTCATCTGGCTCATCCTCTTCCTGGTGTTCAGGCAGCGCCGGCGAAGCCGTCTTGAGGACATGGAGACCGAACAACTAAAGCGCGCGGAAACCGCCGGTTTGTCGACGAATCTGTTTGACGCTTCCGATGAATCGCTCCTGCTCGAGCGCCGCAGGTTGACGTGGACGGTCCGGTTTCTCCTGCCGTTTTTCACGGTCCTCACCATCGTCTACCACGTGGGTGGAACGTTCCTGGCGTGGACGTGGCCTGTTGGTCGGCCACTGGATGACGTGGGGTGGCACCGTTCGCCGCAGCCTCTGATCGCGATGATATTCGCGGCGGCGGCGGCGTTCGTTTGCTTCGTGTACGCACGTTATGTCATCGGGATGTCTCGCCAGCCGAACTGGCGCCTGCTGCGCGCAGGCGGCAGCTACCTGATCGGCAGCGCCCTGACCGCAACTGTGCTGGCGGTGTCGATGGCGATGGCGGGCAGCCAGACGACTCAGGTTTGGGCCGAATCCCTGGCGGCGTACGTCGTTCGGTTCATGTTGCTGCTGCTCGGCGTCGAGTTCACGGTGAACTTCATTCTGGAGTTCTATAGGCCGCGTCGCACCGACGACGAGATCCGTCCGGCGTTCGACAGCCGTTTGTTGGCCCTTTTCGGCGAGCCGGGCGGCATCGTTCGTTCGATCGCGGACACGATCAACTACCAGTTCGGGTTTGAAGTCAGCAGCACGTGGTTTTACAAGCTCTTGCAGCGTTCGGTGTTTCCACTGGTCACGCTGACCGTCGTGGCGTTGATTCTGCTGTCCAGCATCGTCATCGTCGACGTCGACGAACAGGCCTACATCGAACGATTCGGCAAGATCCAGCAGGCAAGCGCGACGCCGCTGGGACCGGGATTCGGTCTCAAGTACCCGTGGCCGATCGACCGCGTGGTGCGTGCCCGTGTTCAGCGCATGCACATGACGACGGTCGGAACGAAGCACGAGGAGTTGTGGAAGCGGCGCGAACACGTCGACGATCATTCGGCCGACGAAGTCGAAGAGCACGAGATGGGGCACGCCGTGCTGTGGACGGAAGAGCACACCCACCTGGTATCCGGGATGCTCATGGTCGTAGCCAATCAGGAAATCGAAAGCCATCCTGCCGTAGTACCGTCGCCGGGGCAGGAGCGACCGTCAGCCGAGGACGTGGGCGTGAGCCTCTTGATGGTCTCAGCGACAATCGAGTATCACATCAGCGATCTCCACGATCATCTGTACGGCTATCGGGAACCGGAGCGCGTGCTCGAGACGGTCGCCTATCAGGAGCTGTCCGATTACGCCGCCGGTCACGACGCGGCATATCTGATGGGCAAGGGTCGCGCGGCGTTCAGCCGGGAGATGAAGATCAGCTTGCAGCAGCGGTGCGACGACATGCACCTGGGCGTCGCCATCACCCTGGTGGGTTTGCACGCCCACCCGCCGTCACGCGACGAGGTCGCCGCGAATTATCAAGCGGTCATCGCCGCGGAAATCCGCAAGCAGGCGACGATCGAACACGCCATGGGCGCGCACAGTCGCATCCTGACGTTTGCCACCGGCAGCCTGGAGCGGGCGAACGAACTCGACGCCGCCATCCGTGAGATGAACCGCGCGGCGAACGCGGTCGACGGCGAAGGACCCGCCGATCGCGCAGCCGAAGCCGCCCAACGCGTCGATGACCTGTTGCTGGGAAACCCGGCGAAGGGCATCGCACCGACCAGCGGGCTGGCGGCCGTGACGGTCTTGACGGCTCGTGCCGAACGCGCTCGGGCCGTCACGACGGCCGAAAGCAAACTGCGGTCGTTTGAGAACGACGTCGCCGCGTACGTAGCCGCGCCGGAGCTCTTCAAGATGCGCCGCTACCTCGCCACGTTGCGTGACGCGCTGCCCGGCGTGCGCAAGTTTATTTACACCGGCGACCCCAGTGAACTGATCGTTGAATACGAAACGAAACAACGCGCCACGCTGGATCTCGAAACGTCCAACCCGGCGGCGCCTGACCACCAGCCTTGAGCGGTGACGCCTCAGAGGAAGAACCCATGCGAAATCTACCCACGCTGGCGGCAGCGGCCGTCGTTGTCCTGATCCTCGGATTCTACATGTGCACGTTCCAGGTCCGGTTCACCGAGGTGGCCATCAAGAAGACCTTCGGGGAGAAGTCCGACGACACCATTCAGGATGCCGGGCTGTACTTCAAATGGCCGTGGCCGATCCAGAGCGTCGTCAAGTTCGATACGCGCATCCGCGTTCTGGAGGATCGAACCGAGGAGACGATCACCGCCGACAGCAAGAACGTGATCGTCACCACGGCGACGTTCTGGACGATCGAGGATCCGTATCTGTTCCACAAGCGATTCGAGCGCGAAGAGGATGGCGAGAAGCAACTGCGCAACGCGATCCGATCCCAGAAGAAAGCCGTCATCGGGCAATACGATTTCTCGAACTTCGTCTCCACGAACCCGGAAAATCGCAAGCTGCGCGAAGTGGAGCACGAGATGCTCGAGCCGGTGCGCGACGTTTGGCGCGAACAATACGGCGTCGACGTGAAGTACTTCGGCATCACCAAGCTCACGCTGCCCGAATCGGTCACCAAGGCCATCTTCGACAGCATGAAGAAAAACGAAGAGAACAAAGCCAAGAACTACGAGGCGGAGGGCAACGCGCAAGCGGCTCAGATCGTCGCGGCCGCCCGGGCCGCGGAGATGCGCATCATGTCCGTCGCCCAACGCAAGGCCGACGAGATCCGCAACGAAGGGCAGAAGAAGATCAGCGAGATTTACGCGCAGTTCGAGGAATACCCCGAACTGCGCATCTTCCTCGACAAGCTCGGCGCATTTCGGGAGTCCCTCCAGGATGACACGACGCTGATTCTGGACAAGAACGATCCCCCCATCGACCTGTTCAAGCTTGACGGCGCGGCGGTCGGTGCATCCAACCATGATGAACTGACGGTTATCGATGCGGTATCGCGGAAGTGACAAGTACATGAGCAGTGACCCCCAAAACCCAACGTCGACGCCCGCCCCCGGCGGCGTTCCGATGGACTCCGCCGGCCAGTCGCTTACCGAAGCGTTGAGCACCAGCTTCAGGATTCTGAAGCTCGCCATGGTGGTGCTGGTCATGCTTTTTCTGGCGTCCGGCACCTTCGTCGTCGACCAGAACGAGCAAGCCATCGTGCTTCGGCTGGGCAAGCCGGTTGGTGGCATACGCGATGCCGGGTTCAACTGGGCGTTTCCCGCTCCGATCGACGAGGTCGTCAAGATCCCCGTCAAGCAGAGCAGCACGGTCACGATTCGCAGCCACTGGATGGACCTCAAGGAGAACGAACAGGGCATCCCGCTGGCCGAGTTGCGCCGCGGAGGGAAGGGGCTGCACCCCATGCGCGACGGGGCGTTGCTCACTGGAGACAACGGATTCGTTCACGCACTCTGGGAAGTGACCTACGCGATCGACGACCTCACCAAGTACGTCTCGCTGGTATCCGACACCGACGTGAAGCACGCCGAGAAGCTCATCACCAAGGTGCTCGAAAACGCGGCCATCGACGTGGTGGGCGGCTACACCACGGAAGACGCCACGGTCAAGCGACTGTCGGAGTTGCGCGCCGCGGTGAAGCGTGAGGTGGACAAGAGGCTCGCGGGGCTGGACACCGGGATCGTCGTGGAATCCGTGGAGATCCAAAAATCGACGCCGCCGATTCAAACGTTGCTCACATTCGCCAACGTGACGCGCGAAGAGAACAACAAGCGAACCAAGATTCGCAGCGCCGAGCAGCAGGCGACCGAGATGCTCAACGCGGTTGCCGGCACGTCGCACGTGTTGTTGATCTCGAAACTGGATGCTCTGGAGGCGGCGCAGGCCGATGGCGATGACGCCGAGATCGGGAACCTGACCGCCGAGATCGGCCGCATCATCGAGTTCGAGGCGTCGGGCACCGCCGGGACGATGGTGCGCAACGCCAAGGGCCACTACAGCGCTGTCGTGCAGAGCATGCGCGCGGACGCCGAGCAGTACAACGGGCTTCTCGCCGAGTATCGAACCGACCCCGAACTTCTGATGACACGACTGTGGCAGGACACGAAAGGCGTCTTTCTCAGCCGCCCCGGACTTACGAAGATCTATCGCCCACCCGGTTCGCAATTCCGCCTGAAGGTGGGGCTCGATCCGAAGCAACGCGACAAGAAAGAGCGTGACGCGTACCTCAAAGAGATAGAAGACGGATCGCCGCGTCAGTGGCAACAAATAAACCCGGGTGGACCGTTGACGGTTCCCTGGTAACCCTGAGATCGAAACGAACGCCGATAGGGCGCGCGCCGCGACAGGTACACTCAAGGGCCAATGGCGTATCATGAACCCGACTGAATTCCCGGTAGCCCAGACCGCCGGTTTGACCAAGATTTTCAAGGACTTCTGGCGGCGAGACCGCGTTGTTGCCGTCGACGACCTCAATCTGGAGGTCCGCCGCGGCGAGGTGTTCGGTCTGCTGGGTCCCAACGGGTCGGGCAAGAGCACGACCATCAAGATGCTCCTCGGGCTCCTGTACCCGACGCGCGGCCGCATTTCCTTGTTCGGCCGCCCCCCGACGGACGTCGCGGTCAAAGCGCGGATCGGCTTCCTTCCGGAGGAGTCCTTTCTCTATCGGTTCCTCAATGCGCGGGAGACGCTGGACTTATACGGTCGCATCTTCCAACAGCATTCGAAACAACGCCGCGAACGCATCGACAAGCTCCTCGATATGGTGGGGCTCGCCGCCGAATCCAAGCGTCGAATCGGCGAGTACTCCAAGGGCATGGCTCGGCGCATCGGTCTCGCTCAGGCGTTGATCAACGATCCGGAGTTTCTCATCCTCGATGAGCCCACGGCGGGGCTGGATCCGATCGGGATTCGACAGATCAAGGATGTCATTCGGGAACTGGCGAGCAAGGGCAAGACCATCCTGCTGTCGAGCCACCTGCTCGCGGATGTCGAGGATGTTTGCGACCGCATCACGATTCTCTATGGCGGGCGGGAACGATCGACCGGATCGATCACGGACTTGCTGTGCCGCGAGGACCGAACGCAGATCACCTCCGAGAAACTCTCTTCGGAGACAATCGAGGAGGTGCGGAACCTCCTGCAGCGATCGGGGCAGAAGAAGATACTCAGCGTTGGCGCCCCCTCGGACCGCCTCGAGAAGTTTTTCATGGAGACGATCGAGCGTGCCGAGCAGACCAACGCCAGGAGTTCGGGCGCCCGCCGCGCCGGCGCGATTGCCGATTTCCTGGGTGAGACGAAGCCCGTCAACGTCGTCGACCAGCTCGTGTCCGCCGCTGACCGGGAGGTTCCGGTCATGCCCGTCACGCCGGTTGAAATCCGCCGGAAGGCGTCGGACGAACCCGCCAAGCAGATCATCGAGCAATTGACACGGGTGGATGCCGCTTCGACGCGGCACGCGGAAGAGGAACTTCCCGCGGCGTCGGATGTGCCACCCGCAGCGCCGCCCGCGCCGGAGGCCGATCGCAGCGTCATCGACGCACTGATCAAGGACAAGAAGGACGGCGACGATGCGTAGAATTGGTGCCATCGCGCGGCACACCATCGCCGAGAGTCTGCGTATGAAGATCGCCCTGGTGTTCATCGCCTTGATCCTCATTCTGGTCGTGGGGCTCCCTCTCACGCTGCGGCGGGAGGACTCGGTCAGTTCGGCCGTTCAGGCTTTTCTGTCGTTCTCGATCGGCGGAGTCGAGTTCTTCCTCAGCGTGCTGACGATTTTTCTGGCACGCACCCTCTCGCAGGAGATTGTCGGCGGGCAGATCATGACGTTGATGGCCAAGCCCATCCCCCGCTGGCAGTTCGTCGTCGGAAAGTGGGTCGGCATCATCACGCTGACGGGCGTCATGCTTGCCGGGTCCGGCGTCGCCATTTACGGCACTGCGAAGTGGATGGCTACCCGGACACCCGCCGACGAGTACGATGAACTTCGACTCCGCGACGAAGTGCTCACGGCGCGGCACGCAGTTTCGATGATCGAGATCGATTTCAGCGAGCAAGCCGGGGCTCAATTCAACGAGAAACTCGAAACCGGGGCGTATGATGCCGTCGTCCAGAAGATCGACCCCAAGACGGAAAAGGCGCGCCTCAAGACGGAGATGGCACAACGTTACCGCACGCTGTTTCCACTGGAGGCACGCGTCTTCGAATTCGAGAACATCCGCTGTGACCGCACCGCCGACCGCACGATTCAGATCCGGTACAAGGCCGAGGTGTGGGCCTACGCCATGGACGAGATCCTGCGGGCCGAGTGGTACGTGGGCGATCCCGACTTGGGAACGCCGGTCTATCAGTTTCAGCGGCGTGACGTGATCAACCGATACCATTCGCTGTTCGTTCCGGCCGACGCGGTCACACCCTACCGAACGCTCCGGGCGGAACTGCACAATCGCAACCCTTTCGAGGGCGAGCCGCAGTACGGCAATACGATCAGCTTCACGTCTCCGAGCGACATCGAGGTGCTGTTTACGGTGGGTACGTTTGGCGGGAACCTCGCGCGGCAGATGACGATGATCATGTGCAAGCTGATGCTGCTCGCGGCGTTCGCCCTGGCGATGGTCTGCGTGTTTTCGTTTCCGGTGGCCTGCCTGGTCACCTTCGCCTTCCTGGCACTCGCGACGATGTCGGGCTTCCTGACTGACTCGCTGATCCACTTCGAGGACGAAGGCGTCTACTGGGCATTCAAGATGGCCGCAAGTTTGCTTTACAAAGTTGCGTTCTTCATCATCCCGAACTTCTCGCAATACGACGGCACGAGCCTGCTGGTGAACGGGCGAAACGTAACCTTGATGTGGGTCCTGACTGCGGTCGGGAAGCTCGGCTTGGGCACACTCGGCACGGGGTTGGCGGCGTGCTTTCTATTCCAGCGTCGCGAGGTCGCGGAGACATCTTTCTAGTCGCTCACGGTGGGCGAGGGTAATACGCTTTGGGTTCAATGTCACAGGTCACACAACACGACATCCCGGAATACCTCCTCCGCCGCCAGCAGGCGAAACGGAGCGAACGTACGGTGCAGATCGGCGCGGTCATCGTGGCGGTGGTCTGTGTTGGATTCGGGAGCGTGCTGGTGTCCCCGATCGACAGCCAGCGCCTCGAACACCAGTTGACGCTGGACGCCGAGTCAACGCAGGGCCTACCGGCCGACATCGCGCTGTTGACCAAAATGGGAACCTTTCGGGCGTTGGCGATCGATTTTCTTTTCATCCGGCTGGAGCGATTGAAGGAAGATAACAAGTACTACGAACTGAACAAACTATCGAGCATCATTTGCAAGCTCTCGCCGCGTTTTCCCTCGGTCTGGAAGTACGCCGCGTGGAACCAAGCGTACAACATCAGCGTGATGCAGTACACGCCGCAGGGACGATGGTACTGGGTTCGCAAGGGGATCGACCTCATCCGAAACGAGGGGCTGCGCTACAATGACAAGTCCATCGGGCTGTACCTGGAGCTGGCCTGGATGTTCTGGCACAAGGTCGGCGATTTTCTCGACGACTACCACTGGACGTACAAGAAGGAGCTGGCGGTCGAGATGGAGCGCGTGTTGGGCGCGCCTCCGGTGGTGCTCAACGACGCGGAGATCATAGAACATTTCGCGCAAGTGGCTGACGCGCCGGAACGCCTCGACGACTTGCTGGCCGCGGACGGAGAGGTTGCGCAGTTTGCCGCAGGCCTGGGTGATGTCGCACTGAGTGCCGACGAAACGCTCCTCGAATTCGCCGCCCGAAACCTCCGTTCGGATCTGCAGGTGACGGACTTCCTCAAGAACGTCGAGGAAGACACCGTCCGTACGCTTCATGAGTCGCGGATCGAGTACTTGACCGACAAGGCGAACGTCGAACCGCGCGATCGGGTGCTCGCGTGCCTGCGCAAGCGCGTCCTGCGTGATCGCTACAACATGGATCCCGACTGGATGCTCCAGCTCATGAACCAGTTCGGGCCCCTCGACTGGCGCGTTCCGTACTCGCACTCGCTGTACTGGTCCACGCGCGGTGACATGGACACAAACGGCCGGCACGATCTCGACTAACACGACTCGATGAACACCGTCCGATACATATTCTTCGGGCTGGCGTTTACCATAAAGCGGGGCAAACTGATCCTCGAGCCCGATTTTGACGATCCCAAGCGATCTCATATCGAGTTGCTGCCGGATTCGCGTTTCATCGAGCACATGCACGAAACGTATCTGCGACTGGGAAAGGAACAGTTCGGCGACGATCCGAGCTTCGTGGAGGGCACCGCGGGACCCAACTACCACACCGGTCATGTCACGAATCTGGAGGACGGCGTTCGCCAGCTCTACACCGAAGGCGGACCGAAGAATCTCGCGCTGGCCCGCGAATACTACGCGTACCTGAGGAAGTACAATCCCGACAAGGACACCGGCGAAGTACAGGAACGGTACCGGCAACCTCTCGATGCGTTCGTGTTCAGCGAGTTCAAAGGCGAGTTCGACAGCTACAAGCGGGCCAACGCGATCATCGGCTCGTGGATCCACCGATCGCTAAAACACCTCAGCCTCGGCGAAGTGGACCAGAGCATCGCGGCGATGGCGCGGGCCAGACAGGGCTGGACCTACTACATGCAGGACAAGCAGATCGAACCGGGGCAAACCGCCCGCCGCCACCTCGCGCCGCTCAAGAACATGCGCGACAATTCGATCGTTCAGTTCCTGCAGAAACCGGACATCAACATCATGCACAAGGCGCGCCTGTGGTCGCGGCTGGACAAACCGTCGCGCCTGGCGACGTACGACCAACTCGCTCCGTATTTCAGGCAGTTGTGCGACTCCAATGAGCCGCCCCTGGATTCCGAGAAGGCGTTTTCCGAGCCGCCCGGCATGGAAGAGCACCGCAAGAACAATGCGGTGGACGATGTGCCCAAGACGCAAATCGACTACGGCGAGCGCGGCTGAGTTGCGCGGCGGACGTTGTGAACCGGCTCAGCGGCTGACCGATTTTACGAGCTTGATAATGCGATCGTAAAGGAAATCGGCGAACGCCTTCTTGGTGAGGTGTCGTGCACGCAGCATCGGACCACCGACCACGGTCCCGCCGAGGTCGCTCGTGAATCGCGTCTCGTGAAACGCGATGGAGTCGGGCATGACCGTCCCGTCCAGACACAGACGATTGTCACGAAACCGGATCTCGATCTGCAATCCGCGGCCGCCGGCGAGGAAATCCGAGGCGTCCATGTGAACGCAGACGCCCTTGCTTGCGTACCGTTGCCCCATGGAGCAGACCAGCGGAACGAGATCTTCGCTGAATATCGCCCGCAGGCGATCGAGGGGCGATTGCTGGAGTTCGGCGTCCCGCGTCGCGTCGCCAGCCTCCGCGGCATCCTTCTGAACCGACAACAGTGAATCGAGCGCCGCCTCGAATTCGTCGGACGACTCGGAGGCACTGCCGTCGCGGTGGGGCATCTTGTGGAGAGAATCGAGGCTGCGGGGTCCGCTCACGCCATCACTCCTGCGTTTCGGTTTCGGCAACTCGCCAAAGCGCACACCGAGGGCGAAGCAAACGAATCGCGGCTGCCCACCGTTCGCCGTGCGCACGCCTACATCGTCGGTTTCGGCGAGCGATTCCTTTAGGACGCCCCGCCAACGACGCGTGGCTCGAGACTATCGGACCGGCGTTTCGGGGCCGCAGCGGGGTGTGGCTGTTCTTCTTGGCACCGTCCGGGTAGGGCGGGTTTTACCCGCCGCAACCGAGCAAGAAGGCGGGTGGAACCCGCCATTGGCATGCCAAAATCCCTGGCCACACCCCCGCAGCGGGCCAGCAACGTCGTCGATTGACACCCTCACCACCCCATTCTACAATCCTACGGACAGGTAGGTGGGAAAAACCGAGGACGCGTACAATCAACGCAGGTGGGATAGCCGCATCGTCTCGTTGTTCGCGCTTCGCACGTCCGGCATAGTCCGACAACGATCCGCCGAGGCCCGGCGGGGAGAAGGATAAGCCCGTGCCGTCGATATACATTCTTCAAGGTCCCGACAAGGGGGCGACGTTTTACACGACGCGTAAGCCCACGGTGCTCGGCCGCCGGTCAGCGGACGTGCCGCTCTCCGACCATTCGATTTCCCGACAACACGCCGAGCTTCGACACGAGGGTGGGTTCTGGATCATCGAGGACAGCCAAAGCTCGAACGGGACGTACATCAACGGCACGCGAATCCATGGTCCGACACGGCTGAAGTTCGGCGACCGTGTCAGGCTGGGCAGCAGCGTGATGATGTTCAAGGACGATGATTCCTCCAATCCGCTGGGGCGTCCGCCGTGCACGCGCGACTTGATCAAGCTGGAACCCGAAGACACGAACATCGATTCATCGATCCTCGCGAGTGCCAGCGCCAGCGACGAGAGCGTCATCCTGGCGTCCCCCGACACATACGACGCCGTCCACGCGTGGAACGTGATGTACCAGCTGGTGGAGACGATCGGCACGTTCGCATCGGTGCACGAGTTCATCGATCGCATGGTCGAGATCATCTTCCGGCACCTGCAGGTCGATCGGCTCTTCGTGCTCATGCGGGAGCCCGATACGACCGAACTCGTACCATTCGTGGTCCGCCACCGGAATCACCACCTCGTGGGTCTGCAGGACAAGATCGTGACGAGCCGCCGGATCATCAACCACGTTGTCGACACCAGGGAGGGAGTCCTGTGCGCGAACGCGCAGGCCGATTCTCGATTCGGCGCCGATCAGAGGGATGCCAGCGTCCACCGCATGGGACTGAGGAGCGTGATCTGCGTGCCGATTCTCTCGCACGATTCGGTCGTCGGTGTCATCCACCTGGACTGCGGCGTGGCCAACCACACGTACACCCAGCAGCAACTCCTGCTGACGACCGCGATCGGCAAGATGGCGGGCATGGCCATCGAGAACGCACGGTTGATCGAGTCGCGCGTCCGGAACGAGCGCCTCGCCGCGGTCGGCGAGACCGTCGCTCATCTATCGCACAACATCCGCAACATCCTCCAGGGCATGCGCAGCGGTGCCGACGTCATCGACATGGCACTCGCGCGGAATTCGCTCGACAACGTCCGCGACGGTTGGCGCATCGTGCAGGGGAACGTCGACAGAACCTACCGCATGGCCACCGACATGCTGACCTTCAGCAAAGACCGGCAGCCGCTGATCGAAATGGCCCGACTCAACGAGCTGGTCGCGGAGGCCGTGGGCCTGCTCGAGTGGCAGACCAGGGAGAGCGGGGTGGTCATTCAGACCGAACTCACCGATCTGCCTCCAATGCCCCTCGATCTCGACGGCATGCACCAAGTGCTCAGCAACATCCTCATCAACGCCATCGACGCGTGCCCCAAAGACGGCGGTCGTGTGTGTGTCCGCACGGAGTACGAACAGAACGCGGACCACGTGGTGTTGTCGATCTCTGATAACGGAGACGGAATCCCCGAAGAGCTTCGCCATCGGATCTTCGACCCGTTTCATTCGACAAAAGGGCACGGGGGCACCGGGCTCGGACTGGCCGCGGCCAAGAAGATCGTCGACGAGTTGAACGGCACGATCGAAGTAGGGAGTTCAATCTCCGGAACCACGTTCACCGTTCGGCTCAACACTTCCCATCCTGACCTTGCTGAGTCCGATGAAACGCACGGCCCGGTCGAGTAGCGTGCCTTGTTCTCTAGCGGACGGTAGGCAAACCGAGGAGCTTCATCACGATCTGCAGGTCGGCCCAGGCCTTGCGTTTCTCTGCCGGGTTGCGAAGTAGATACGCCGGGTGATAGGTCGGCATGAGCGGGGTCGGCGAACCGCTCGTCGGCTTCCCCGACACATGAAAATCATGAAAGCGCCCACGGAGTCGACCGATCGAATCACTGGTGTTCAACAGCGTGCGGGCCGCCGGCGCGCCCAGCGCCACGATCACTTCCGGCTGAATGATCGAGAGCTGTTCGAGCAGGTAGGCGCTACACGCAACGATCTCGTCGGGGGCGGGGTCGCGGTTGTTCGGTGGGCGGCACTTGAGAACGTTGCAGATGTAGACATCGTCCCGACGCAGCCCCATGGCATCGGTCATCTTGGTCAACAGATCACCGGCTCGACCGACGAATGGTTTGCCCTGCTTGTCCTCATGAAAACCCGGCGCTTCGCCCACGAATACCAGCCGCGCGGCCGAGCTGCCGGATCCGAACACCGTATTCGTCCGCGTCTCACACAGCGAGCACGCCCGACAACCTTGGACGCGTTCTCGGTCCAGCCGCACGAGCGCGCCGGACTTGTCCGCGACGTCTGCCACGCACAAGGCTCCAACCGGGCGGAAGGCGGCTTCCGACAAAACGAACGGCACTTCCCGTACGCCAAGCAGGCGATCCGACGCAAGCTGCTGAGCCAGCGCACCCAACACGGCAGACCTCTTTCGACTTTCGAACTCGCCGCCGCCGTCATTCATGCCGGTCGTTTCTCCTCAAGCCGTCACCTCATACGGATACCCCGTTTTTGCATGGGCGTCCACCGAAGATGGCGGTATCATCCGCCCCATGCGCGAGTTTGAGGAGCTTACGATCCGCCTTCCCGATGGCTACGCCGCCTACGCTCGCCTGTGGGAGGCCTCCCCACAGCGCGGCGCCGTGCTCTTCTTCCACGGTATCCAATCGCATTGCGGCTGGTATGAAGATTCTGCGCGACGCCTGGCACAGGCGGGTTTCACCGTCCTGCAGCCCGATCGACGCGGTTGCGGAAGAAACACCGAGCAGCGCGGGCACGCCGAATCCGCAACGCAACTCATCCAGGACGGGTTGGTTTGTCGCGATTTTCTGGCGAAGCGCGCGCAAAGCGAGAGAATCCACCTGCTGGGGGTCAGTTGGGGAGGGAAACTCGTCCCCGCCATTCACCACACCGACCCGACTCAGACCGCATCGCTGACGCTCATCACGCCGGGGCTTTTCCCGGTCGTCGGTGTCTCGAAGGCTGAGATGTTTCGCATCGGCATGTCGATGGTGGCGGCTCCCCACCGACTGTACGACATCCCGCTGAATGACCCGGAGTTGTTCACCAGCGTTCCCGAGTGGATTCGCTACCTGGCCGAGGACCAACATCAGATTCACCAGGCCACCGCCGGGTTCTTCCTGGCGTCCCGGCGCATGGACAAGGTCAGCCTCAAGCTCGGTGAGGCGGCCGCCGTTCCACTGCACGTCATGCTCGCCACCGACGAACGCATCATCGACAACGAGAAGACGCGCGCCTTCGTGCGCGATCTTCATTGGGAACAGACCGTCATCACGACCTACAACAACTCACGCCACACGCTGGAGTTCGACCCGGATCGGGAGGCGTACTTCAATGATCTCATCGAGTGGCTATCCGACCCGACCGCGTACACGTCGCGCTAACGTAAACTTGCCATGGCAGCCCTGAACAGGCGTAGACCATCGGGTTCGCGATCTCTCGGCAGCCGCGTCCAATGCGGGTGGTGCGTCAGACGCGAGTTCCGCTCCGGGTGGGGCATGAGCCCGAGCACCTGTCCGGTGTCGTCCGTCAGACCGGCGATGCCTCCCACGCTCCCGTTCGGATTGATCGGGTACAGGCCTGATTCGCCCCGCTCGTCCACGTATCGGAACGCGACGTAACCACCCTCCCGCAACCGAGATACCGTCGCATCGTCCTTTGCAACGACCCGCCCTTCCGCGTGCGCTACCGGCATATACAGCAACCCGTCGCCGTCAAGAAAGCGACACCGCCCGTTCTCCGGCGCGAGATGCACCCACCGGTCCTCGTAGCGTCCCGAGGAATTGAACGCGAGCGTTGCGAGCCCGTCGCCGAATGCGTCGCCCGGCAGCAAGCCCGTCTTCACCAGAACCTGAAACCCGTTGCATATCCCCAGAATCAGCTTCCCTGCGGCGACGAATTCCCGAAGCGCGTCGGACAGATAGAGTTTCATCTCCATCGCCATGATCTTGCCGGCGGAGACATCGTCTCCGTAACAGAAACCGCCCGCGAGCGTCAAGACCTGTGCATCGGCGAGCACCGCCGGATCGCCGCGCACGGCGTTGATGTGCATCGTGCGCACCTGGGCCCCCACCTGCTCCCAAACGTACGCCGTTTCCAACTCGCAGTTGGTCCCCGGCCCCCTCACGATCAACACGCGAACACGCGCCATCCGGTCACACTCCACCCACGGCCGACAGCGGCCGCCGCCACGCCTCGCTCATCGCCTCGACGGTCAGCTCGGCAAGCATCGCTTCGCCACGGCGAATGATGAGCCTCGGCGACTCATCGACGCGTCCGATATCCGCGACAGCGTCACCGCCGATCGCACCGCCCGAGGCACATTCCAGAACGTAGCAACATCGCCACTCGCCGAACAACAGCGTTTCCGTATCCACCGACGCGCCGAGAGGCGCCACATCGATCGTCGCCCCCACTCTGCCCGCGATGCACATCTCCGCAACGGCGACGGCCAATCCGCCGTCGCTCACGTCGTGCGCCGCCAGCACCGAACCGTCGTGAATCCAACCGGCGACACGTTGATGAATATCGCGTGCCGCGCCGAGACTCCGCTCGGCAAACCCGCCGACACACACCAGACGGCTCGCCGGCCGCTTCAAGTCCATGGTCACGCACCGCATCACGTCCGGAATCACGCTGATGGCACTGATTAACAGTGTGTCCGGTATGGATACGCGCTCGGGCATGCCCAGACGAGCCGCTTCCTGCGCGCTCTGGGAGAACTGGTTGTTGAGTGAGTCCTTCCCGGAAATGAACGGCAAGCCGAACGCTACCGCGGCGTCCTGTGCCCCGCGGCAGGCCCTCACAAGTGCGCCCAACGCACGCGGTGAATCAACACCGCCCCAGCAAAAGTTGTCGAGAATCGCCGTTCGCAGCGGATCGCCTCCGACGCAAATCGTGTTGCGCAGCGCCTCATCGACCGCCGCTATCGCCATCTCGTACGGATCCCGATCGGCCAGCTCCGGGCAGAGCCCGCAAGCCAACGAGATCCCGCGGTCGCTGTCCAATCGAGGTCGCAGGACGGCCGCGTCCGACGGTCCGGCCCCGAGCCCGACCAGCGGCTTGACCACACTGCCCGCTTGCACCTCGTGGTCATACTGCCGGATCACCCACTCCTTGGAGGCTACGTTCAAGTCGCCCAACGCAGCCAGCACCCGGTCCGCAAGGGACGCATCGTCGCACTCTCCAATGCGCAATCCGCGATCGGCAATCCGCGATTCCCCCGTCCACTCCGCGACGCGCGTCTCGTTCGGCAAGCCGTTGTGCAGAAACACCATGTCCAGTTCGCCCACGGTCTCGCCTTCATAGCGCAGGCGGAGTTGACCGTCGCCGGTGAACGTTCCGATCACCGTCGCCTCGACCTCTTCGGCTGCGAACACTTCCAGCAGCGCGTCCAGTCGATCCTCACCGACGGACATGACCATCCGTTCCTGCGCTTCGGAAATCCAAATCTCGTCATACCGGAGCCCGGCATACTTGAGCGGTACTTTCTCCAAATCGACAACGGCACCGAGCGTCTCGCCCATCTCTCCGACGGCGCTGCTCAAACCGCCCGCGCCGCAGTCGGTGATCGAACTGTACAGACACCCGTCTTCGTGATCCCGCGCCACCAGGATCGCATCCATGACCTTCTTCTCTTCGATGGGGTTGCCGATCTGCACCGCGTGCGAAAACTCGTCGACGTGCGTGTCCGTCAGTTCGCTCGACGAAAACGTTGCCCCGTGAATGCCGTCGCGGCCGGTCCGCCCGCCTGCCACGACGATTCGGTCCCCGGCCCGCGCGGCCTTCGCGATCCGATCGCGGGGCAGAAGCCCGACACATCCGCAGAAGACCAGCGGGTTGGTCAGGTAGCGCGGCTCGAAGTAGATCGCGCCGTTGACCGTGGGAATCCCCATTCGGTTTCCGTAGTCACGCACGCCGCTGACCACACCGGTCAGCACGCGCCGCGGGTGCAGCACGCCCCGCGGAAGTTGTTCCTCGGGCCAATCGGGCGGAGCGAGACAGAACACGTCCGTAGACGCGATCGGCTTGGCGCCCAGCCCGCACCCGAGGATGTCGCGGATGCAGCCGCCGGCGCCCGTCGCCGCGCCGCCGTACGGCTCGATGGCCGACGGGTGATTGTGGGTCTCGACCTTGAAGGCCACGCCGAATTCGTCATCGAACGCGATGACCCCGGCGTTGTCCTCAAACACCGAGAGGCACCAGTCTCGGTTGAGCTCCACCGTCGCGGCCACGATCGTTGACTTCAGGAGGTTGTCGAAATGAACCTCGACCTCGCCGTCGCGCCCGAAGTCCGCTCCGCGGTAAATGACCTCACTCTTGAGCGTCTTGTGTACGCAATGCTCGGACCAGGTCTGCGCGAGCGTCTCGAGTTCGATGTCCGTCGGCTCGCGATTCAACGCCGCGTAGTAGGTCTGAATCGCCTTCATCTCCGCAGAAGAAAGGAACAAGTGCCCTTCGCGCGAGAGTTTCGCGAGCCCACTATCGTCGAGCCCCAGCAGATCAATCGTTCGCTTCACGAATGGAGACCGCGGTGCTTGCGCGAAATCGGCCGGTCGCGCATCGAACCGATCGTACCCCTCAACGTACGCCGTCTGGATGCAATCGTTACCCAGCACGTGCGACGCGATCCACTCCAACTCGCCACGATCGCGCACCCCGCGAATCGCAAACCGCCACGCCGTCCGCACCGCCTCCACGCAGCCTTCGTCCGCGACGCCCCATCGTTGCATGATCCGCGTGGCCGTCCGAAGGGTCGTGTCGGCGACCGGGTCCATCACACCCGGCTGGTAGTGCACCTCGACCCACGATTCTCCCCCCGTGCCGCCGTCCGTCGCCGGCACATCAAACGCGCCGCTCCCACCCATCCCGGCAAACACGCGAAGATCCTCGACCACGGGGTCGACGAGCAGTTCCGCCGCCAATCGCGCCACCAGTGCTTCATCCAAACGACCACGAAACAAGTAGAGCTTGGCAGAGCGCACGGACTCGACATGCGACAGACCCCGCCGCCGGATGTCCGCCAGGGCACCCAGCCCACGAACGTCCAACTCCGCCGATTTCGCGCGAAGTGCGACTCCCCAGATGCTCACGCCCGATTTCTCCGACACCGGCACACCTCGGCTCTTGCCAACCGATTCAAGTCCAACCACGACACCGCGCCCGATGTAGGTGACGCGCAGAGCTTATCCACAACATGTGCGGTCCGCCACCGCGGTCACGTGGGAAAGGCCGAGCGTTGTTCATGGTGGGTTGTGAGTTTAGTCGCCGGAGAGCGACGCTCGCCAGGACGCGGCGGCGTCGGACTTGTCCCGAGCCTCGTAGTGGTTGACGATGCGATGGATCGCGTCGCGCGTGTGTTTGTGGTCGGCTCCGTGTTGCTCAGCGATGATCTCGTACCCGGACAGCAGGAGACCCTCAGCCTCGTCGTAATTGCCAAGCGCGGTCAGGCATTCCCCCAGCACGCTGCGAGACAGCCCGATCAGCGCGTCGTTTTCCGCGAAGCTGTCGATCCGAATCCGAAGCCCTTCGCGCAACAGACCCTCGGCCTCCGCCGACCGACCGGTGTCGATCAGGATCATTCCCAGCCTGGTGAGCACCTTGGCCCGCGCAGGGTGGGTCGCGGGTAGCTTCTCGCTTGCCAATTCGAGCGCCTCCCGGCAGATCGGCTCGGCTGCCTGGTAATCGCCCATCTCGTGGAGACACCGCGCGAGGTTGTAGCGGATATGCACCATCACGGGGTGCTCCCGACCCGAGACCTTCTCGAACACGTCCGTCGCCTCGCGGTAGTACGGTTCGGCCGCCGCGTAGTCCTCCCGATCGAACGCGATCCCGGCGATGTTGTTGAGGAGCTTGGCGACCTCGTAGTCCTCGTCACCCCGAACCTCACGGTTGATGGCCAGCGCCTCCCGGTAGTGCGCTTCGGCCTCGGTGAGGCGTCCAGTGTGATGACAGAGGAGTCCCAGGTAGTTGAGGACCTGCGCGACCTTGTAGTGATCGTTGCCGTAGAGCTTCTTTCTCAGGGCGACGGCCTCAATCAGAATCGGCTCTGCCGCCTCGAAATCGCGCCGCTCAACCAACAGCCAGCCGAGGCGGCTTAGCGTAGCCGCGACGAGGATGTGCTGGTCACCGAAGTGCCCGCGACGGATCTTCAGCGCCTCACGAAACAGCGGCTCGGCTTCGCGGTAATCGCCGTTGGTGGCCAGCTGGGTCGCGAGCATGTGGAGCCCCTTGGCGACGGACGGGTGGCTGGCGTCCAGCGCAGCCTGCAGCATGTTCACGCCATCGCGAGTCAGCCGCTCCCCCTCGGCGTAGTCACCGGCGTTCGCGATGACCGTCCCAAGGCTACACAGCACGAGGGCGACTTCCTCGTGCTCCTCACCATGGAGTTCGCGCAGAATCGATAGCGCATCGAGATAGTGCTCCTCCGCGTCCTCGTAGCTTCCCATGTTGTTGAACGCAAACGCGAGCGCGTCGTGACTGCGTGCGGTCTCAGCGGATCGAGCGCCCGTCGTGTCGATGCGGAGTTGCAGCGCGGTCGTCAAGTGTTCGATCGCCTCGGCAAACAAACCCAGCGTTTGGTAGGCCTCGCCGATGGTGCCGCGCAAGGCGGCGGCCACTTCGGCATCCTGATCGTCGCCGACGTTCAGCTTCTGCGCAGCGGCGTCCAAGACCTCCCGAACGGTAACATCCGACCCCTGCTGCCCCGGTTCGACCGAAGCGAGCATCTCTTGAAGGAACTGGTTGATTTGCTCGGCGCGCGCTCCGTTGTGTTCGGCCAATTCGCGCGCGGCCGCTTCCGAGGAAGCGAGATTCTGGGCCTGTGCCTCGGACTTGCGAAGCAGCACGGCCTGCCAGGTGGTGACCGCCGCGGTACCGATGAGGCAGGCGACGACGAGGCAGGTGACCGCCATCCCCCGCTTGTGCCGCCGTGCGAACTTCCCGGCGCGATAGCCGAACGTGTCCTTCTGGGCAATCACGGGCATGCCGGTGAGGTAACGCCGCAGATCATCCGAGAACTGCTCGACCGACGTGTATCGACGTTGAGGCTCCTTGCGAAGGGCCATCAGGACGATGGTGTCGACGTCGCCGGCGAGATAGCGGGAGAGCTTCTCGGGCGACAATCCGCGCGTCCGCCGAACGGTGTCCGGAGTAATGTGTCTCTGCGACTCGCCGGTGGTATCCCGCAATTCCGTGGTTCGCCCGACGGCCAGGCTCGGCTTTTCCGGCATCGTCTCACACACGACGTGCTCGATCTCGCGTTGGAGACGACTGGCGAACCGGTATGGACGCTGCCCGGTGAGCAATTCGTAAAGCACCACGCCGAGAGAGTAAACGTCCGACGCCGTCGTGATGGGCTCGCCGCGAACCTGCTCCGGACTCGCGTACTCCGGCGTCATCAGGCGCATCGCGGTCCGTGTCAGTTCCGTGGTGAGCATCCGATTCCCGGGGTTGAGCAGTTTGGCGATGCCGAAGTCCAGCAGCTTGGGCGTGCCGTCGCCGGTCACCAGGATATTGCTAGGTTTCAGATCGCGATGCACGATCAGATTCTGGTGCGCGTAGTTGACGGCAGCGCAAACGCTACGGAATAGCTCCATCCGCTCTGTGACGCCCAGGCCCATCTCGTCGCAGTAGCTGTCGATCGGACGACCCTCGACATACTCCATAACCAGATAGGGGAGTCCCTCGTCCGTGGCGCCTCCGTCCACCAGCTTGGCGATGTTGGGGTGATCGAGATCCGCGAGCGTCTGACGTTCCGCCCGGAAACGGCGAACGACCTCTTCCGTGCCCATCCCCGGCTTGATCAGCTTGATCGCCACGCGCTCCTCGGTCGCACCGCTGGCGAGACCCGCGAGGTAGACCGCACCCATGCCGCCGTGCGAGATCTTTCTCTTGATGCGATACTGACCGATCACGCGCCCGCTGAAGAGGTCGGACTTGTAGTCTTTGAGAAGATCTTCCGCCGTCTTCGACGCCGAATCCTCGATGAACGAACTCGCCGATTCGTCCGCCGCCAGCAACGCCTCCACTTCGCGACGCATGCCGTCATCCGAGCACGCTTCGCTCAGGAACCCTGAGCGCTCGCGCGGCGGACGCTCCAATGCCGCATGGAACAACTCCCCGATCTCTTCGTGGCGCCGGTCCGTCACTCGCTTTCCACGTTCGAGATTTCCTTATGCAACCTCTCCTAGGCCAGACGACAGTCGCGG
>JAJDDR010000012.1 GCA_029260255.1 Phycisphaerae bacterium | reverse complement strand
CCTCGTTGTGCGCCATCGTATTCGGCGAGGCGGCGTCGCGCTCGGCCAAGATACGGAACTCGAGAACGCCGGCGCCGCGAATACGCCGCTTCAGATCGGACGGATCCTCCAGCATTCCCTTGTCCTGCGCCCACGCGTCGTAGTTGACGACCACTTCGTCGAGCGCCGTCGCGTACTTCGGCGCGGGATGCGACGCCTTGAGTTTGGCGAGTTCCTTGTCGCGTTCCGACACACTCGGCAGTGCAAGGATGTCCTTCAGGCGGTTCACGTCCATGCTCGTCTTCACGACTTGCTCGAACGCTTCCTCGTACGCCGTGCGCGCCGCGGTCTCGGCCTCGTAGTCGTCGCCCTCCTGCGCTTCGCGATACCTGTCAAAGACCGGAATCAGAGCGTCGAGCCGCTGAGCACGCTCATTGATGCCATGCACCAGGGCATCGTGCCGCGAAGCGCGCTCGCTCGCCGGTGCCGACAACATCGCCTGCAGTTCCATCCTCGAAACGTTCAACTCCGCGAGGCCCGTCATCGATGCGTTGTAGACCTTCCGCCGTTCGAGAGACTCGCGCGGGGGTCGGGGCATCTGAATCTCGAGCCGGTTGTTTCCGATCGGACGCCAGATCAGGTTCAACTGGCCGTCCGGATCCACGCGCCTCTTCAAGACGCCCATCACTTTCTCGGCGAGACCCGTCTTTTCGTTCTGACTGAGCCCGGCTGTGTCGATCTCGAACAGGAGACTCGAACCGCCGGCCAAGTCGATACCGGCCTTGAGCTTCTGGCTCGGGGGATAGAGCGCCAACGCAGCGGCGACAACGGGCACGATGATCACGGCCCATTTCAAGATTCGTCTTTCGTCGTTCATAGTCAGTTTCTCCGAGGTGATCGATTGACCACCTGGCGATCACAAGGCCGGTCGTTCAATCGACCATGCCTGGAAATCATCAATAGCAACCGCGACAATCGAATCGAAGCGACCGCGCGAATCGTCGCGCAGCCAACGGGTGGAGATGCTCTATTCCGCGAGCGGCGGGGCGTGCGTCCGGTGGTTTGGATCGGCGAATACGGGTACCCGTGGAGTCACACCATCGTCGCTGATCGCACAAGCATGCTCGGAGGTCGCGATCGTCCGCTCACGCCGTGGACGCACCGGTCGGCTGAACACCTTGACCACCGGCATCGATCGTGTCGCGGGCGCGGGACGACTCCACAGCGCGATCGGCGGCGCGCCGACCCGTGTCTCATCGTCATGCTCGGCCGAATCCGACTCGTCTCGCCCATCCGGGCGCCCGACGACCAGATCCGTATCGGCGATGCGCTCCACCGGCTCGGCCCCGTCCGACTCACCGAGCCAAGCGTGCGCGCTACACAGAGCCAGTGGACATATTGAAGCCTCACAGCAAAACGAAATAAGCAGGCACACCGTCACCGGGAAACGCGAACGTTGTCTGCTGAAAGGTGACATCCGGCGGGCATTATAGCGCAGCGTCGGTCTCATGCAACCTTCCTCGGTGCTCCTTGATGAGATTCTGCCATTCCCTGTGAAATCTCAGTCCTCCGAGGTGTCCGTCCCGGTCGACTACCGCGTACAAAAAAAGATTATACAACGAACGACAACTCACCAAACATCGCATAATATATTTGTCTCAAGCACTTTACGTTGTTGCATGTCGTTCGCTGGCAACATCGACAGCACGTCAGGAACTAAATTCTGTGGCGACGCGGCGGACTGCTCCGTATAATGCCGCGCTGGTGGAGTTGATCCCGATAATCGTCCGCAAGTAGGAGTGTTTTGTGGAACTCGGTCAGACTAGACAATGCGTCGAAGAGCTTCATTTTTCGTTGTATCAGCGTGCCCTGCACCCTGAGCTTTTCCACATCCACCAAGTGAAGCGCGTCGAGCATCGCTACTACAATGCGGAAATCTGGATCACGGGGCTCACACACGTGGTCACCATCCAGTTTGGTGATCAGTTCCTGACCGAGTTGGTCGCCGAGCCGAGTGACCTCCTCCCGCGGGTCGGATTGGCCCACACGTTCCGGTTTCGCGGGGAGCGCGATTACTCTCAGACTTTTTCCGGAGGTCTGCGCTACATCCTCTCGACCCAGGTCGAGCGCATGTCGACCAACCTCTTCCCGTCGACACACCGGGATCTCCTCCGCTACGCCGAGCGGCGCGGCATGTACACCGTTTTTGACGAGTGGGGCCATGAGGGGTTGGCGCCGCTGACGTTCATCGACTATGAGGCTCGCGAGCGAGAGTTCCACATTCACGCGTTCCATGTGTTCCCGGTCGAGCGGACGATCCTCAAGACCCAGTCGATCATCGAGCGGGAACCGGAACGGCGCCGCGACAACGGCTACTAAGCCCATCATCCACGGACTCATCGGGATAGTCATCGGCATTCTTCCGGTGGCTGTGATCGCTGGTCCGCGCGCGTCGGCGGACTTTTACGTGGCGCCCTGGGGAGATGACGCCCACGCGGGGACCTTCGAACAACCGTTCGCCACGCTGACACGCGCCCGAGACGCCGTACGGCCGCTTATCGCGGTCGGGCTGACCCAGCCCGTCACCGTTCTGATACGTGGCGGCACCTACCGAATCACCAACCCCATCGTGTTCGGTCTTGAGGATTCCGGCTCCGAGCCGCATTCCATCACCTACGCGGCCTATCCGCTCGAGGCTCCCGCGTTCAGCGGGGGACGACGGATCGAGGGCTGGACTCCCGACGCCGGCGGCACGTGGTCCGCGATTCTGCCCGAGGTAGCGGCCGGGTTGTGGTCGTTTCGCGAGTTGTTCGCTGACGGCGTCCGGCGTCCGCGTGCACGTCACCCGAACACCGGATTCGTTCGCGTCGCCAATGTCGAGCCCGGCGAAAGGATGCGGTTCACGTTCTACGAAGGCGATCTCCCCGAGCAAACCGATCTCACCGGCGCCGAGCTCGTTTTTCTTCACGACTGGGACATCTCGCGTATCGCGATCGATGCCGTCGACTACACGCAGAACGTGCTGGCAACCTCGGACCCCATCGGCGCGGCGGCGCCGATCTTCGCAGTCGACTTTTTCGAGGCGCATCCCCGCTACTACGTCGAGAACGACATCGCCCTGCTCGATGAGCCCGGAGAATGGTTCCTAAACGAGCAGACCGGCAAGCTGACCTACTTTCCGATGCCGGCGGAAGACGTGAACTCGGCTGAGCTGATCGCGCCGGTGGCGGGCGAGCTCCTCGTGCTTCGCGGCGATTTCGAAAGCGAGCAGTTCATCAGCAACGTACACTTCGTCGGGCTGTCGTTTGAGCACTGCGCTTGGGACTTGCCCCCGGGCGGTTACGCCGCATATCAAGCCGGGTTTTACGAGTGGCGCGACACGTCGACGCCCTACGAATTCCCCGCTGCCATCACCTTTGAACAGGCGGATGCGTGCCGGTTTGACGACGGGAGAATCGCGCACGTCGGCGGCTGGGGTATTATGTTCGGCCGGGCCTGTCGCAACTGTGCGCTCGTCGGCACCGCCGTGTCGGACATCGCCGGAAACGGCGTGCTCGTCGGTGAAGATCAGTACCGCAACGTCCCCGGCGGGCAGTGGTGGCTCCTGCGTCCCGACCAGGCGGCGACGGGAAACGCGGTGAGGAACAACCTCATCGAACACTGCGGAGAGGTCTTTCACGGGTGCGTCGGCGTGTGGGCCGGCCTGGCGAACACGACCGACATCTCGCACAACCTCATCCGCCATGCGCCCCAGACTGGCGTGTCCGTCGGTGGAATGTGGAACGACACGCCCACACCGTGTTTCCAGAATTCCGTCAGCCGCAATCACATCCACGACGTGATGCTCATGCTTTCCGACGGCGCGGGCATCTACACGCTTGGGCTCCAGCCCGGAACGGTGTTCGGCGAGAACCTGATTCACTCGATCCCTCCCAATGCGGGCTCGGCCGAGAGCAACGGCGTATTCTGCGACGAGGGCTCGACGTCACTGCTCATCGATGGCAACGCGATCTTCTCCGTAAAGCGTTCGCCGCTCCGGTTTCACCGCGCGGGCGTCAACGTAGTCAGCAACAACACGCTGCTGCTCAGCCACGCGAGCGTTCCGCCGGTGCGATACAACGTGACCGACCCAGCGGACATCGTCATGACGAACAACGAGATCGCGACACCGTCCGCGCCCGTCGACTGCGAACACGCCGTCTACGGCGTCACGCCGCTCGCCGGTCTCGAACCGGAATACCGCGAGCGACTGATCGGCCCGCCCACAAACGACGGCTGCGCAAGCTGCGCCGGGGTGCCCTACAGCGGTTTGTCACTCGACGCATGCGGCGTGTGCGGTGGCACGGGAATCTCGTGCGGCATACCGACCGTATCGCAATGGGGCATGCTCGTCCTGTTTCTACTTCTGCAAATCGCCGCGATCGTGGTGTTCACGTCACTACGGCGACGGAACCACCACCGTTTCACCGATGCCCGGCACCACGAAGGGAACGTAGCCGTCGCGCGTCACCGCCAGAAACGTCAGTGACGGGTCGTCAAGCGGCACGCGAAACGAAAACGTCACCTCAGCCGGGCGTCCGTCCGGCATCAGGGCGACGATCTCGACCGTGGCCGCCGCCAACACGATCGTCTCCCCCAATCGCAACGGATGGTCCGGACTGCGTACCAGCGCGTCCATATGTTGTCCCAGGTACGCGACCGAAAACGGTGGTGCCGACTCCCCTTCGGGCGACCACCGGCGAGGCCTTAAGTACCCGCCGACCGGGCGGACGCGCAGCGTGTTGGCATCGACGCACCCGATCTCGGCCGCACTCCACGACGCGTTGAGGTGCAGCGTGCGCGCCGGCAGCGTCTCGCCTCGATGCACGCGCGATTGGATCCAGACCAGGTCGCTCAGGCATCCGAACGAGTTGGCGAACACAAGCGTCTGGTCGGCGACTCCCGGACCGGTCGGCAGTGTCCGATAGATTCGCTCGAGCGCCTCGGCGACGAATCTCATGGAGATCGCCCCGACGGGGAACACCAGCGGTGCCAACATGAAATGCACCGCAACGAACAGCGTCCGAAATCCGCGCGCACACCGCATCCAGGGCGGCGAAACGGGAACCCAACGCGCGCCGCTCGTCAGACCGTGCAACCACTGCGCCAGCAGTCCCATCGCCCCGATGCCCACGAACATCAGCAAGCGGTCACTCGTGAAAATCGCGCACACGGGAACGACCGACAACACCATGCCCAACGCCCAGAATCGGGCCAACGCGTCTCGCCGCAGCAACGGCGCCAGCATCACCGCGAGCACCGCCAGGAAAGCCAACGCCGCGCACCAGTGTATGCGATAGATTCCGGCCGACTCGAAGTTGCCGAGATCGGAACCAGGCAGCGCCCACTGCCCGAGCAGCAGGAGCGGGCCGTTGGACACGACTCGCCCGGCGAAACGCAGCGGGTTGTTCCCCGGGTCAATGTAGCCGCCCGATCCCATGGCGCCGTAGCCCAGAGCCTCGTAGCCCACGTACCACGCCGCGCACACAACGGCGCACGGAAGCAATCGCGCCAGCCGTCGCACCCGCGGGCCGTCGTCGAGGAAGAGCGCATAGGCGAACAGGTACCCGCACGTGCAGACGGCCTCCTCCTTGCCGAGCAGCGCGAGAAGCAAGAGTGCGGGCGCAAGCGACGCGCCCCAGATCCGTCCATCACGGCGCCAGCGATCGTACGCGATCAGCGACAAACATCCGAAGAAGGCGGCGATGAGCGTGTTGCGATTCGCCAGCCAGCCAGCCGGCATGGCGTGTGTTTCGTCAATCGCGAACAACAACGCCGCGACGGCCGCGACCCATGCCGGCATCGTTCTCGCCATGATCCGCAGGTACAACGTCGACGCGGCCCACACCACAAGCACGTACCAGATGAGGCTCTGTACGTGCTTCAGCACCGGGTGGCGTGCCCACGCGATGTCGTCGAGCATGAACGTCAGCGCGCTCAGAGGCCTGCCCAGCGAAGCGCGACAGTGCGGATCGGTCCACCACGGAAACCACCCGCGGTCCATCATCGCGCGCGTCCGCTCCGCGTCGCCATCGAAATAGGTGTAGGGTTCCCACGGGCTGAAATGCACATCGCCGGGTGGCTGGAGACCTCCGACCGTCGCGTAGATGAAGAGGTCGTCGGCCGCCACCCCGCCAAGCAACGATGGTGCCGCCAAGAGTGCGCCCGCCAGCACCGGCACGGCCGGGTACTTTCGACGCAACGTCCACTCACCCAATCGTACAAGCCATCGCATGCAACGAGTCCGCCCGCTCGATCTTAGAGTACCGGCTTCTGCTGGAGAAGCGCCGGTTCATCAATTGAACGCCTGAGACAGGTCGAAGACGTGCCGGATGGTCGAATTGCCCGGGAGAGGACTCGAACCTCCACCTACTTGCGTAGACATGGCCCTCAACCATGCGCGTCTGCCAATTCCGCCACCCGGGCTATGGGGGGGGGGCGATGCTACGCACCGATCCAGCGGATGTCAACGCCCCGATGGGCTGCAACCGGTTCGCGGGTGCGTGACCGTTTTGGCGGCAATCGACTTTGGGTGCCACGGGGCTTGCCCGCCCGTGTGGTCACACAGGCGGGCGCGTGGGGAACACACACTGGCAGACAAGTGGCACCCGCCGAAACGGTCACGCACCCCCGGTTCGGCGCTTACTCTGCTTGGGCTCCGACAAAGCCGCGCTGCATGATCCCAAAGTCGCGCAGATCAACGTCGTGGTCGCAGTCAAGGTCACTGGCCTGACACTGCGGCTCGGCGAGGGTTTCAGGGCCGGTCGCACAGTTGGAGAGTTCCGCGAAATCATCGAGGTTGACGACGCCGTCGCCGGTGGCGTCCGCGCTGCTCACGCATCGCCGCGCGCGGTAGAAGATCGACGGGGTGGTATCCACAAAATGGAGTTCGCCGAATTGTCCGAGATCGACGGCGGCATCCGAGGTTTCCCAGTCCACGATGGCTTGACCGGACTCCTCCAGGATCGCGCCGCCGTCGAACTGCTTCATGCTGAACTCAACGGCCGAGTGCGTCGCGTCGAGTATTTCGATGAGCGTATAATCGGAGCCATAACTGAGAAGACGATACTTGTTCTGCGTGAGAATGACGCTGTTCGCGGGACGTTTGATCGTAAAGTCGCGGTAGAGATTCGGGTCACCGGTCATTCCGGCTTCTGCCGCCTTGGCGATGTTGTACATTTCACGAGCGCTGACGTAGTGCAGCTTCCAGTTGCTGCCGTCATTGTACGCGGCTTCAATGTCTGTATAGAACTGGTCCATGATCGGACCGAAATACGCATTCCATGTATCCGATGGTGGAAAGATGTTCCCCATCAGACCGTGGGTGAACACTTTGACAAACACCCAATTGTCCTGGCCGATGACGTGTACGTTCTGACCGACCCACATATGCATCCTTGTGAGCGTGGCGGGGTACTGGCCATCGATAACCGTGTTCGTGTACGGCGCCTTGGGACCTTCAATGATCATCAGGTCGCCCGACGGCGGGAATCCGGCCTCGACGAGCGTGATGTTGTCAGGGTTCTTGTAAGAAGCCGGCTCCGGATCATCCTTGGCGTAGAAGATGCTGTCGAAGATCGTCGGCTCCATCATGCCCCACGCCGGAAAGGTGAAGTCCG
Source organism: Phycisphaerae bacterium (assembly GCA_029260255.1). GTDB lineage: Bacteria > Planctomycetota > Phycisphaerae > UBA1845 > UBA1845 > OFTM285. Next base: position 4,067 of record JAJDDR010000012.1, on the reverse strand, counting down.
CGTAGGCTCCGAGTTCCTTAAGGAGCACGAGTTCCTCGTTGACGCCGCAGTACTGGCGGTGGAATCCGTTGCCATCCGGATTTCCCCCTCTGGAGTTATCCAGCGCCCATTTTCCATGAATGAAACCGAATCGGAACTTCGGTACTACTTCGGCGGTGATCAGCGCGCCACGGCTCGAAAAAACGTCTCTGACCAGCGCCGTCATCGCTACAACTTCGGCGGCAGCCTCCGGCGCGCGACGCATGCGCTCATCAGGGAGACCGTGGTGAAGATGGTATTCGATCTCGCCGAATCCCCTGTAGGTAACCTCATTCAGTCGAATCAGCGCTTCATCCGGATGGTAGCCGTCGTACGTTCGCCTGAACCACAGGAAGTAGCTGTGGATCGGGTTTCTTCCGTCGGCGTCCGCGTGGTGCTCGGCCATCTGCATGTACGGCTCGACCCAGAGTTCGATCTCGCCCGGTTGATTCGCCCACGGCTCGAAGTGATCAACGAAGGCAAAAAGGGCGTGCTTGGGCTCTTGCGCTGGTGCGGCGCCCGCCGCCACGAGCCAGACGACAGCAGAGAGCGATGCCACGTGATCTCTCATTCTGAGCTCCCTTCGACGAAAGAAGAAACTGATGCGACGAGACCGGCGATTCGGTTCGGACTCGGCAATCACGAACGTCGCATTGCGAATTGTACCAAAGTGAACCGTATTACTGCAAGTGAGTTCTGGTACTTACACGCGCAGACTCGCACTCTCTGCGGACGCCCCCCAGTCAGCGCGGGAGCGAAAGCCGGTCTCCGTTCTGTGAAACGGTCAGGGCAAACACTCGCCGGACCAGGATCGCGTCGCGTTCCCTGCACCGTTGACCAACTGACGAAACGCGAGCAGATCGAACGGGCTGACGACGCCGTTGCGATCCACGTCGATGTAGTCGGTCACGACACCCACGTCGGGCACCGCGATCTCGTTCACATACGTCCGGAATCTGAGCAGATCGAACGGAGCGACGCAGCCGTTCTGATCCACGTCGGCCGGCAGAAACCCGATGGTGATCGAGTCGCTCAGCACGGACGACGCGTTGCATTGCGCGCGAGCGTTGACGGCGATCGTCGTTCGCTCCTGCACCGCGATCGGATTCGTCAGCTGAAGGGTCACGACGCGACCGTCATCGGTAGTGACGCCCGCCACTCCCGGCGGTGCACCACCGGTATCGGTGATCGTGAAGGAGGCCGCGCTGAGCGGCGTTCCGTCGGCGTCTTCGAGCGGGGTGGTGAATTCCAGAGTGACCGCATCGATACCGAGATTCGCGTTCACCCCATCGTCGCTCTCCGCACGGGCGTCGACGAAGCCGTCGAATGCCCGCGCCGCGAAGGAGGTCGCGCCGTCCCCCGCAACGAACGCCGGTGATTGGCAAGCGGGCAACACGGTGACGCGATCAAGACCGAAGTCACCGGCGATTTGCGTTGGCTCCAAGACCACCGGCGGCGTGTCGTGGCGGAACAGCAGCCGGTCGGTGAGTTGAACGGCTTGCTCAAACGTCCCCGTCCCTTGAATCTGGACCCACCCCGAGGGATCAGTCAGATCGACGGAGAATTCCTGCCATTCGTTCTCCGGCGGATTGAAGCCGACCGCGGTGGTCCAGAAATTGGCGAACGCGCTCCCCACACCGACGTGAATCTCGACATCCTCGTCTTGACCGACATCGTTGAGCCAGAACGAATAACCCGTCACGCCCTCCGCGGTCAGTTCGCCGACCAGTTGCGCCGCCAGCGACCGCGCGCCGAGTCGATCGACGGACAAGCGCGATACCCGCAGGAAGCCGTCGTCCACGCCGCCGACCCCTCCGGTGGGCACGACTTCGACCATCGCGCCCCCGCCGAATTCCCCGGCATCACCGTTGTTGAAGTCCTGTACGAATCCGGGTTCCGCGGCGTTGACAACAGCACCACACGCCAACACACCGACCACAAGAAACGCTCGGCGCATTTGATAACGAAACATGACAAAAACCTCCGGCTGCCCGACTCGCAGACCCCAGTGTACTGAATCCGGTGCGGCGATACAAGGACGTGCCGATGGACCGATGCCGCGGGGTTCGCGCCACGTCAAGCGCCCTGGAGCAACCGGCGCAGGTCGCGCTCGCTGACCCTATGCCGGGACACCTCGCGTCCGTTCAGATGAACGACGGGGATATCGTTACAATAGAGTCCGTACACCGCACCGTTCCCGGGGCCGGTAAGGTCGACACGCTCGAGTTCGAACTCGAACCGCCGGCGGAGCTTGCAGACGACGAACCACGCGGCATCACAAAGAGGACAATCGTCTTTGGTGTAAAAAGTGATCTTGTTCATCCGGCCGTCCGGTTCGAAGCCCGTCGCGCGACGTCCTCGAGCGTCATTGTTTCGGGTCGATGAGTGCTTTGACGATCTTGCCGGCGGCGACGTCGTCAACGGCGTCGTTGGCGCGCTCGAGCGGGTAGCGGTCGAGCTTCATCAGCGACCACGGCTTCGCGCGGTCCGTGTCTTTCATGATCTCGGCCCCGCGGTAGAAATGGGAGAAATCCGATCCCCAGCAACCACGTACGTCCAGGTGTGATTTGTTCAGGTCGACGTGCGGGTTGAACGCGACGTCACCATGGTCCGTGTACTGCCCGACAATCACGACACGGCCGGCGTCACGGGTGAAGCGCATCGCCTGAACTACGGCGACGGGCGCGCCGGTCGCCTCGATGGTCACATCGGCACCGCGCCCGTTGGTACGTTCAAGGACCCATTCACCCGTGTCGCCGTAAGCGAGGTCCCCGCCCTCTCCGCGGTTCGGCGCTGCGTCCAGCGTCTGGAAGTTGAAGGTGGCGTCCGCACCGATGATCCGAGCCGTGTCGAGGCGCTGATCGGGCGCGCCGACGCACAAGACCTTGAGCGCCCCGCGCATCCGCGCGAAAATCACGCACGACAGTCCTACCGGTCCGCTGCCGAGGACGAGAACCGTATCACCAATCGACACATCGGCACGCTCGACGGCGTGCAGGGCTGTCGGCAGCGCGCACCCACCGGCCATGTACGTTTCAAAATCGACGTCATCCAGCCGGATGCAGCGCGTGTCGGGCTTGAGGTACAGCATCTGCGACCACCCGCCGGTGAGACCGTCGTCGACGCCGTAGGTGATTCCGTAGACCTTGCGATGCGGGCAGCGCGTCGTCGCCTTCGCCACCAGGCAGTGGTAGCAGGCGTTGCACGTCCTGTGCACGTCGAGAAACGTGACCCGGTCTCCCTCGGCAAACGGCTTGCCGTCGACATCAAGGAGCGTGCCACGGATCTTGGCGAGACGCCCGACCGAAACGTGACCAGGAATGATGGGGTACGGAACACCGGCCAGTCGACCCTCGCGCAGGTAGACGTCCGTTCCGCACACTTCGCTCAGCGCGACTTCGAGCAGGGCGGATCCGGGTTCGAGTTCAGGTTCCGGATACTCGCGCAACTCGACCGGAGCATTCGGCTTGGGCATGACGGCGGCCAGTACTTTCGACATGGTGCGGAGAATAAACGATCGCGCCAGGGAACGAAAGCGCGAGTAGAAACGAGCGAGTGTAGCCATTCACCGCGGCCTCGTAGTTCGGGGGCATGCGGTGGGGCGGGTTTCACCCGCCTGCCTGCACAATGGCGGCGGGTCAAACCCGCCCTACGTTCAATTGACACAATGATCCGCCTTTCGGGTGGGAGATTTGGTACAATGCGGGCATTCCATTCTGGGACGGAGTTTGAACGGTGAAGTCCCTGTCGTACAGATCGATAAGCTGGCCGCTGTCGTTGGCAGGATGTTGTCTGTTGGCGGGGGTGCTCCTGGGCCCGTCCGCGCGGGCTGGGGGGATTAATCGGACGATCGTGACGCCGATCTTGCACACGGGGGATCCGGCGCCGGGGATTGACGGGGCGACGGTGGTCTGGGTGGGTAAGCCGCAGATCGATGCGGGCGGCGCGGTGTCGTTCGAGGGGTTCATCGCGGGGGACGGGGTGGATGCGTCGAACAACCTGGTGCTGTGGTACGGGCCGCCGGGTGGTCTCGCGGTCGCGGCGCGGGA